>JABHIC010000313.1 GCA_018671205.1 Gammaproteobacteria bacterium | reverse complement strand
CAGATGCGCTCATCATGCTCCTTGCGTAGTAGGGTATCAATCCTGAGGATAAACTGCTCAAACTCTTCGACACTGGCCTGAGTGGTCGGTGGAACTTCACCCACGGCATAAATAAACCAGCCACTACGCTCACCCTGCTGGAGCTTTTCCCAGAATTGAGTGAGATCCTCCCACTGAAGAAGACTGTTGAAGAGCCCTGTAAAGGTCTGCTGATAGGTTATTTTATCCATGATATGGATTCTACAGGAATGGCCATCTGATGGGGGACTCGTTGACTCTGCCACTCCTCCAGCGCCCATTGCCAGAGCGTTTCTGGTGAACTGCGGCGCAGTGCCACGGGTGTTTTCTGTCCCAGGAACAGGAGTGCCTGAAACAGGTTGTCAGTGACTGTTGAGTTATCCAGTGGAGAGGCAAAGTTCTGTTTGCTCAGCTTTCTGCCATCACTACCCAGAGCAATGGGGAGATGCCCATAATGGGGAGAGGGGTAGTGGAGTTGCTGCTGGAGATAGAGCTGTTTTGGTGTTGAGTCGAGCAGGTCACTGCCGCGTACTACATGAGTCACCCCCTGCAGATGGTCATCAACGACCACGGCCAGCTGGTAAGAGCAGAGCCCATCTGCGCGCCGAATCACAAAATCACCTACCTCCTGTTCCAGTGCCCACTGTTGCCGCCCCTGCCAGAGATCGTTCAAGGCGAGGGTTTGTGGTGCGATGCGCAGACGAACGGCGTGGTGGTCAAGAGAGAGCTGTTCTGCACGACAGTGACCGGGGTAGCAAGGGGTCTGTCGCAGGCTGCGGCGAGAACAGTGGCAGCCAAAGAGCCTACTAGTTTTACCCAGCAGCGCCATGGCCTGTTGGTAGTGGTGGCCCCGGTGCTCTTGGTAGAGCACCGCCTGATCCCAGAATAGGTGATGCTTTTCCAGGGTATGGAGGATCGCATCGGCAGCTCCGGTTGTGGTTCTGGGGATATCCAGATCCTCTATTCGAACCAGCCACTCTCCATGGTGATGTTTTGCCTCCAGATAGCTGCCAACCGCTGTGATCAATGAACCAAAGTGGAGGTCGCCAGAGGGGGTGGGAGCAAAGCGACCACGATAAGTTTGGGAAGGGGGAGGGGGCACAGCGGCTAATGGTTGATCGTATTCTCAAAGAGCGCTAAAAAAGCAGCGACCCTGAAAGGGAACGCTGCCTGTTTTGAGTGCGACCTGTTTAGGTTGACTTCTCTTTGATCTCTTCAAGCTCTTTGCAATCAATGCAGAGCGTTGCAGTGGGGCGGGCCTCAAGTCGGCGGATGCCAATCTCTATTCCACAGGATTCACAATATCCATACTCATCGCCATCCAGCTCATGAAGGGTTTTTTCAATTTTACGGATCAGCTTTCGTTCACGGTCACGAGTTCTTAGCTCTAGGGAGAACTCCTCTTCCAGAGTGGCACGATCACTGGGATCAGGCAGGTTTGCCGTCTCATCCTGCATATGGTGAACGGTACGATCCACCTCCTCCATTAACTGGTGTTTCCAGGCCAGAAGAATCGCCTCAAAGTGCCTCCTCTGGTTTTCATCCATGTACTCTTCGCCCTTTTTGGGCTGGTAAGGCGCAATGCCTCCAATCAAAGTCGACTGCTTCTTTGCAGTAGCCATGCCATTGATACTCCTGACAGCGGTAAGAAAATGCGCATTGATACCAGATTGTTAGGGATCAGGCAATAGGGAGATGAAAATTGGGGCCAAAAAGCGCGAGTATTGGAGTAAAAAGAATAAAATTTTGACCTGTTTTCTTTAGCCTTTACTATAGTCGATGGATAGTGACCAATTTAAGTGTAAATAATTAATGAAAGGGTACCTCTAAGTTTTTCTCTGAGTGCAGGAACGCGGCGCACGGAGATCCTCCGTGTAGGTGCCCAAAAAAGTAAGAGGATTGAGAAATGCTATGAAAGCACTGATTTTTGATGTGGACGGCACACTGGCCGATACGGAGCGTGATGGGCATCGGGTTGCCTTCAATCTCGCCTTTGCTGAGGCGGGGTTGGATTGGGAGTGGGACGAGGCGCTCTACGGTGAGTTACTGGCCGTAACGGGTGGGAAAGAGCGTATCCGGAGGTTTATCGAGCAACAAAAACCACAAATGGTTGAGGGGCTTCCCGAGGGAGATGATCTGGGAGAGTGGATTGCCGCACTTCATGCCGCTAAGACCCGCCACTTTGTGGCGCTGTTGGCATCGGGCAAGATCCCTCTACGCAGCGGGGTACGCCGTCTGCTGACGGAGGCACATGATGCGGGGGTTCCACTGGCGATAGCCACCACGACCACCCCACAGAATGTCTCTGCACTGCTGGAGAATGCACTTTTCCCTGGGGCTGAATCCTGGTTTGAGGTGATTGGAGCTGGAGACATTGTTCCTGCGAAGAAACCGGCAGCCGATATCTACGACTATGTATTGGAGCAGATGGGGCTCAAGCCGGAACAATGTATCGCCTTTGAGGACTCTGTCAACGGACTTCGTTCCTCACGGGCTGCGGGACTGAAGACCATCATTACCGTCAACGGCTACACCGAAGCAGAGGATTTCAGCAGCGCTGAACTGGTGCTGGATCAGATGGGTGAGCCGAGCGATCCTTGTCATATCATTCAGGGAGATGGGATAGACAAACCCTGTCTGGATCTGGAGTGGGTTCGCAAAATCTGGGAGGGGTAGTGTGCAGATCTCAGCGCGGACGGAGGCTATTGAACCATTCTATGTAATGGAGATCCTGGCACGTGCGCGTGAGTTGGAGCGTGCCGGTAAAACAATCATCCATATGGAGATTGGTGAACCCGATTTTGAGACCCCGGAGCCCATTGTTGCGGCAGGGGTTGCTGCGCTGCAGAGTGGTCGTCACCACTACACCCCGGCACTGGGCCTGCCAGAGTTGCGTCAGGCCATAGCAGAGCACTATCAGCACCACTACCGTACTCCCCTGTCGGCAGATCGAGTTGCGGTAACGCCTGGCTCCTCCGGCGCGTTACAGCTATTGATCGCGCTGTTGGTTAATCCGGGAGATGAGGTGCTGATGGCAGATCCTGGTTACCCCTGTAATCGCCATTTTGCCCGGCTGTTTGAGGGAGAGGTGGTGGCGATACCGGTAGGGCCACAGAACCATTTCCAGCTCACCACGGCGTTGGTACAACAGCACTGGAGCGAGCGCAGCCGGGTGGTGATGATCTCCTCCCCCTCCAACCCCAGCGGAACCATGATCGCTAAGGCGGAGTTGGAGGGGATTGCACAGTTTGTTGCCGCAGAGGGTGGCGCACTGATTGTTGATGAGATTTATCACGGCCTCACTTATGGTGGTGAAGAACATACGGCGCTGGATCTTCCGGGAGAACCTTTTGTGGTCAACAGCTTCTCGAAATATTACGGAATGACCGGTTGGCGGCTGGGGTGGTTGGTGGCCCCGGAGGCAGCGATGGATGGGCTGGATCGATTGGCACAAAACCTGTTTCTTGCACCACCCACCCCCTCCCAGTATGCGGCTCTGGAGGCGTTGAGCGTGGAAACAGCGGTGATCCTGCGCCAACGAAGGGATGAGTTTATGCGTCGACGTGACTTTCTCTACCAGAGGTTGGTGGCACTGGGGTTCGTGCTCGAAGAGAGGCCGGAAGGGGCCTTTTACCTCTACGCGGATTGTAGCCATTTGAGCGAAGATAGCAGTCAGTTTGCGATGGATCTACTGGAACAGGCCGGAGTTGCCATTACTCCGGGTAAAGACTTCTCCCTCAGCCATCCAGAGCGGTGGGTCCGTTTTGCCTATACCACCTCAATGGAGCAGTTAAGGGTTGGGGTAACGCGTATTGCCGAGTTTTTAGGAAAAGGGGGGAGACAGTGACACTGGAGCAGTTTCGCGCACTACAGCTCCCTCCAGCCCTGCAGCGGATAGGAGAGGGGGTAGGAGGGGCTGGCGTACTCTACTGGTTCTGGTGGGTGCTCATTGAGCAGGGGGCACTGGAGGAGATGACCAGAGCACCCGCACTGGTTGAGATCCTGCTGGGGCTGCCCTTGATCCTGATTTTGCCAGCACTCTACTACACGGCGGTCTTTATTCTGCTACGGGTGATCTTGTGGCTCTTGCTCGGGGATGAAAAAGAGCCGGTACCATAGCCACTTTCGTTGCTAATACGACTGAAAAAAGCGGAGAGAGCGATAGCTGTAACAATACTTTTCATAATTATGCTCCATGTAACCTGTTGAGGTGATTTGGTTATAGGCTTAGCTTATGGAGGGCGGTGGTATCAGTAGTAGAGCGTAGATTGTTGGTGAGTGTGGAAGGATAGGTGTTGCATGATCATCGGTTTTGGTTATAGTGTGGGGCACTCAAGGAAAGAACCTAGGATGGAGAAAATAATAATGAGAAAAATAGTAGGGGTGATGTTGTTAACAGTGGTGGCTGGAGTAGAGGCGGAGACTAAGCTAAGCTGTGATATTAATGAGATCGATCAGTACAGCGGTGAGGTGACTCACACCGCAGATGTCAAGGTCGTGGTTCCAGCTCAAAGCACACGTGATAAAAATGTGAGTGATGATGAGGAGTATACAAGCTATGAGGAGTGGGTGATTAATCCTCAGGCATCGATCTATCGCTTTCGGGGTAAGCTGGATGATGAGCTTGTGACTCTTGAAAAGAGCATGATTGAGGCCCATACCGGGGTAGTACGTGGTGAGATTCGTCACAAAGAGATGGGGGAGCGCCCACGTAAGCAGAGTACCTATGAGGGGCGCTGTTATCTGGATGAGTCCTGATGCCTCTTGGTAAAGCATCAGAGTAGGCAAAAAAGCCGCCCACGTTGGCGGTTTTTTTGTGGAGTTCAGGTGGTCTGTTTCTTGGCGTATGCATAGCAACAGTGAGTTGTGGATATTGTCTATCAATCTATGGAGGGAGAAGATAGAATCTGTGGCAGGAATTTTTATGGAGCAAAAGGATGTTTAGAGCGGTTGTAATTTTGTTGTGGACGATTGTGTTGGTGAGCTGCTCAGACAGCGGTAATGCGGTGGGGGAGATAACGGCTGGATTTGAGGTGACCACCATTCAGCAGGGGCAGGGTGAGGCCGCAGCCTTTGGGGATGTTGTCTCAGTCCACTATACGGGCACGCTGACCGATGGGACAAAATTTGACTCCAGCAGGGACCGGAATAGACCGTTTACCTTCACCCTGGGCGCGGGGGAGGTGATCTCCGGATGGGATCATGGGGTCAAAGGGATGAAGCGGGGAGAGCAACGTAAATTGGTGGTGCCACCCGAGATGGGGTATGGGAGCCGATCCGTTTCGGTGATTCCGGCCAACTCAACGCTACTATTTGATGTGGAGCTGCTCGATATTGCTCGCTACACCAATATTGATAATAGTGAATTGAAAGCACTTCTAAAGGAGGAGAAGGTAACCCTGGTGGATATTCGCCGCCCGGAGGAGTGGAAGCAGACCGGGGTCGTTGAGGGTTCCGAGATGATTACTGCGTTCACCAAACGAGGGGGAATTCACCCACAATTCAGTGAAAAATTTTTGCAGCGATTCAAGCCAGAGGAGCGGGTGGTGATCATCTGCAGAACCGGAAGCCGGACGGCCAGGTTGGCACAGGCACTGGTCAAAGAGCTGGGCTGGAAACAGGTTTATAATGTAGAAAAAGGGATTACAGGCTGGATTAAACAGGAAAATCCTGTGGTAAAGCCGGTGGGATAATGGTTGAATTTTCGGGTATCTTATTGAATATTAACTGCTGAGCATTCAGAAAAAGGCGAATGGATATGAATACAATGGTAAAGAGAGTGGCACTAACCACAGCATGGGTGGCAGGTTTGGCGCTGGCCGGCTCTGCATACGCCTTCTGGAACCCAAAAGATTGGGATATGAGCGATGGCTGGAAACGGGGGGGAGAGTCAGATCACCCCCTTGCTCCGTTTGGTTGGGGCAGCAAGGATGGTCGCGGCCCATTTGGCGGGGAAAATGGCTGGGGTGCAATGGACTCGATGGCGGATAGCATGGGGATGGGGGATGCCATGAGTGACCTCAATACCGATGTGGAGTGGGATCTGAATGTGGATACCCAGTTGAAGGGTAAGGCGCATGGAGATGGGAAAGGGAGCGGGGATAATCGTGCTCGCTCAAAGACCCGGGCTCGTTCGGATGCCCGTTACTATGGTGATAACTATAACCAGCCACGCTATTTTAGTGCCCCTGCTGCACCTCAGGGCTATGCTCCCTATCCTAATAATTGGCAGCCAGCTGCCCCGATGGGAGGCCCAGTACCGTTTGCACCAGCCATGCCCCCGATGATGGCGCCCCCGATGGCACAGCAGCCTTATCCTTATTGGAGATAGTCACGACTCTTTCTGCACTGTAAAAAAGCCCTCAAGTTGAGGGCTTTTTTGTGGTGGAGGGGCTATTGGGGTACTAGCTCTCCAATAGTGCCGAATGTGCGGCGGCCAGTCTTGCAATCGGAACTCTGGGGGCAGAGCAGGATACATAATCGAGCCCGATCTGGTCACAGAAGCGGATGGAAGCAGGGTGCCCCCCATGCTCTCCGCAGATACCAATCTTGAGCTCCGGTTTGGTCTCACGCCCCCACTGCAACGCCAGCTTCATCAGTTTGCCAACCCCCTCTGTATCAAGTACCTCAAATGGATTGTCATGGAGGATCTTATTCTCGTTATACATGGGCAGAAATTTGTTCTCTGCATCCTCACGAGAGAAGGAGAAGGTGGCTTGGGTGAGGTCATTGGTACCAAATGAGAAAAACTCCGCATTTTGGGCCAGGGAATCGGCACGCATACAGGCCCGAACGACCTCAATCATGGTGCCAAATTTGAATTTCAGTTTAACCTTGTACTGTGCCTCTACCTGCTGCTGAACCTCATCTACATACTGTTTGATACGGCGCAGCTCTTTGTCGGTACTGACCTGTGGAACCATAATCTCTGGTTCAATGGGAACCCCATCCTGCATACAGGTTGCGGCAGCCTCCAGAATTGCACGGATCTGCATGGTGTAGATCTCTGGATAGGTGATACCGAGACGTACTCCACGGTGACCCAGCATCGGATTGACCTCATGGAGCAGGTTAACCTTATTGAGCATCGTCTCCTTTTGCTGAATCGCCTCATCCACTAGGTGACTTTCGGCCAGTGTCTGTACATGGGGGAGCTGGTCAGCGGGAAAAAGGTTCTGTACCGTGTTCGCAAGGATATTCATTCCGGAGACGGTGCCTCTCAGTTGTCTCAGCTGCTGTAGGTCATACTGTAGCTGTTCCGGAGAGGGGAGGAACTCATGGATGGGAGGATCCAACAGTCGGATGGTGACAGGGTGGGGAGACATTACCCGGAATAGTGATGAAAAATCATCACGCTGGATCGGTAGTAGTTTATCGAGTGCTAGTTGACGCTGTTTCTCATCCTCGGCAACAATCATCTCTACCACAATGGGTAGTCGATCGGTCGCGTTGAACATCCGCTCAGTACGACAGAGACCCACTCCCATTGCACCGTATTTCAGTGCTCGAGCCCCATCCTGTGGGCTATCGGCATTTGCCATCACCTGCAGTCGAGAGGCCTCATCAGCCCACTCCAGAAGATTTTTCAGCGCATCCGTGAACTCGGCCTCAACCATGGGGACCTCGCCCAGATAGACCCCCCCACTGCTGCCGTTCAGGGTGATGGTATCCCCCTCACAGATGGTATGTGCGCCCACAGTGGCCTCACGCTTGCGGATATCGACGGTAATCTCCTCGGCTCCTGCGACGCAGGGTTTTCCCATCCCACGAGCGACCACGGCGGCATGAGAGGTCTTTCCTCCACGGCTGGTGAGGATACCCTGTGAGGCAAAGAAGCCATGAATATCCTCCGGTTTGGTCTCCTCGCGAATCAATATGACTGGCGTACCCGTGCGCCCTAGACGCTCTGCCCGATCGGCATCAAACACCGCCTGACCAGAGGCCGCTCCGGGTGACGCAGGTAGGCCACGGGCTACGGGTTGGGTACTGGTCGTGGGGTCAATGCGAGGGAATAGCATCTGCTCCAGCATCTCGGGCTGGATGCGTAGTAGTGCCTGCTCACGACTGATCAGTCTCTCTTTCACCAGATCGATAGAGGTTTTGACCATCGCCTGGGCATTCATCTTTCCATTCCGGGTCTGAAGGCAGTAGAGCACCCCCTGTTCGATAGTGAACTCAAAATCCTGTATCTCGTGGTAATGCTGTTCCAGTCGGGTACGGAGCGCCTGTAGCTCACCATAGAGGCGAGGCATCTCCTGCTCCAGTTCGGTGATTGGTTTTGGGGTACGGATACCGGCCACCACATCCTCACCCTGTGCATTGGTTAGATACTCACCAAATAGCTGGTTTTCCCCTGTGCCGGGGTTACGGGTGAAACCCACACCGGTAGCGCTATCATTGCCACGGTTGCCAAAGACCATGGTGACAATATTTACAGCGGTGCCGTTGGCCATATCCGGGGTGATATTAAACTCCCGACGATAGTCGATGGCCCGTTTTCCCATCCAGGAGCCAAAAACGGCCTTGATTGCGATCTCCAACTGTTTCATGGGATCCTCGGGAAAAGGCTCTCCCAGGTGGTGTTCAACGATGTTGAGAAAACGGGTACAGATCTGCTCAAGTGCCTCGGCAGTGAGCTCCATATCACTGTTGATGCCCTGCTGCTGTTTGATCGTACGAAAGGCCTGGTCAAAGAGTTCATCGGAGATACGTAGTGCAACGTGACCAAAGAGCTGGATAAAACGGCGATAGGCGTCATAGCAGAAACGGGCATCCCCGGTCTGCTGGATCAGCCCCTGCAGGGTCTCCTGGTTGAGCCCCAGGTTGAGGATGGTATCCATCATCCCCGGCATTGAGAGCGCTGAACCCGAGCGGACAGAGACCAACAAGGGGTTTTCAGGGTCTCCAAACCTCTTGCTACTCTCCTTTTCAAGCGCTGTGATATGGGTGCGTACCTCATCCATCACCGCTGTGGAGAGATGGCGTCTCTGGTGAGACTCGGTACCGGAGGAGAGGTACTCCAGGCAGGCCTCTGTGGTAATCACAAAACCAGGGGGGACATTGAGACCAATCTGGGTCATTTCACAGAGGTTGGCTCCTTTTCCACCAAGCAGCTGTCGGTTTTTTCCATCACCATCATGGAAGGAGTAGACAGTTTGGGGGGGGCTATCAGGTGTGGTCATCAAGGGGCTCCTTAAAAAATTATGAAATGGCCAGCCAACGGTAGGCTTGCTGTATCTGATCATCGGTTGACGGGGGGCGCTGCCAGGGGAACTGTACCAACATAATGGTCCGGATACGCTGGTCACCCCCATGAAGTTCCATCAGATTGAGTGTACTGCCCCCCTCATCAGGCGGGCGTTCAACCCCCATTGGGTCGATGGAGAGCTGATAAGGCTCCAGTTGTAGATGGTCGGAAGGGCTGTACATCACAGAGTTAAAGTGGTCAATAGCGTGGTCGGTATCCAGTTGGCGGTTAAGCGCTCTCCAGGAGTCCCAGAGGCGGTCTATCTCTTCCACTTTTTCCGGCTGCGCTGGCTGGTCTGATTTTCGCAGCGCATTCTCTTTGCGTTTGCCCAGTAGATAGAGTTGATCCCGCTGCTCCTTGAGTGATTGAATCTGCTCCTTGACCCGGTTGCCCAAACGGCTGAGAAAGTGGTCACGCAGCAGTTGGCGAGCCTCAACCTCTGTGGAAGCGGGAAGGGTAAAGGTGTGGTCTTTAAAGTCAATGGTCTGTTGGGGGACACTGCTCTGGATGATCTCCCCGGAGCGCTCTATTCCATAGCGCAGATTTCGACTCCAGCGAACCCCCATCACCGCAAAGAGCTGCTGTTTTCCTGGTTGTACGGGCTGATACTCTCTCATCGCGATGCTGAGACGAAGATTCTCCTCCAGCAGCTGGGGAGAGGGAAAGAGGGCACGTATCAGTGGATCTGAGGTGAAGTTTTTGGCGACCAGCTGAATCGGGCCGGGTGTCTGAGTCGTGAGTTGATCCACATACTGGCTGGCCTGCTGGATGGCACCCCGGTAGAGGGTTGGATACCCGGATGTGTGCAGCAGTAAGGGATCGATGAGTGGGATCAACTGCTCAAGTGTCTCGTTGAGCCGGGTCTGTTCATCGCTCCGGGTAAACCATTTGTTCCACAGTTTGAGTAGTGTGGAAAGAGAAAAATGCATAGCGTATTTTTGTGGTGGGGAGGGGTTTTATTGGAAGCTTCGGTGCAGGCTATTATGCCGTATCCCCTGCTATTGTGATATCTCGGATAATTTGTGCCCCTGTAGAGAGAGGATCAATCGAATTTAACAGGGTGTTCAGGTATGATCTGCGCAATTATTTAGCCGCCGGAGTCTGTTGTCTGCGATGAGAGTACTGTTTGTCAGTTCAGAGGCCCACCCCCTGGTGAAAACGGGGGGGCTGGGAGATGTGGCGGGCGCCTTGCCACAGGCGTTGGTCGCAGAAGGGGTAGATGTGCGCCTTCTGATCCCCGCTTATCGTCAGGTCTTGGATCATCTTGATACCGTGGAGCCACTGATCTCTCTGGGTGACCAGTTGGGGATGGGGGAGGTGAGGGTACTTCAGGGGGTGAGCCATGCACTGCCGTTATCGATCTGGTTGGTCGATTGCCCCGTACTCTTTGACAGACCCGGTGGCCCCTATCAGGATCAGCAAGGGGTAGACTGGGTCGATAATGGTCTCCGCTTTGCGCTCTTTTCCCGGGTTGCCGCGCTGTTGGGGGTTACCGGGCGACTGACAGGGTGGTATCCAGACCTCATACATCTCAATGATTGGCAGAGTGGGTTGGTGCCGGTCTGGTTGCGCCAGTGGGGGGCGAGTCGTCCCGCTACCCTGTTCACAATCCATAACCTACAGTATCAGGGGCTCTTTCCGAAAACCCTGATGAGCGAGATTGGCCTCCCAGATCACTTCTACGATATGCATGGGCTGGAGTATCACCAGCAGCTCTCGATGTTGAAGGGAGGGCTCTACTATGCGGATCGACTCTCGACTGTGAGCCCCACTTATGCCTTGGAGGTTCAGAGTGAGGAGATGGGGGAGGGGTTGAATGGACTGCTCTCCGACCGGAGAGAGCAGCTGGTGGGGATTCTCAATGGTATCGATACCCGAATATGGGACCCACAGCATGATCCGGATATCGCGGCTCCTTTTGATAAAGAGCGGCTTGATGAGCGAGACCGGAATAGAGCCCCACTCCTGATAGAGATGGGGCTGCCGGTTACTGAGCCCAGAGTGCCTCTATTTGGCCTGGTGAGTCGGTTGGTGCCTCAGAAGGGGGTTGATCTGCTGCTTGCAGCGCTGCCTGAGGTACTGGAGTCAGGCGCTCAACTGGTGGTGTTGGGGAGTGGCATGCCACTGTTGGAACAGCAGTTACGACAGATGCAGCAGCAGTGGCCGACACAGTTGGCGGTATGGGTTGGTTACAGTGAGCCGCTGGCTCATCGACTGGTGGCGGGTGTAGATGTGCTATTGGTACCCTCCCGCTTTGAGCCCTGTGGCTTGACCCAGATGTATGCATTGCGCTATGGCGCACTGCCGTTAGTGAGAAAAACCGGGGGGTTGGCCGATACGGTTGACGAACAGAGTGGATTCCTCTTTGAAGAGGTGAGCGTAGAGAGTCTGCGAGGAGCAATGAATCAGGTGCTGGATGCCTTTCAGGATCAGGCCGCCTGGAGAGAGAGGCAACAGTATGCGATGGGGAGGGCACTGGACTGGAGCCGCTCTGCAAAGCAGTACAAAGCGGTCTATCAACAACTATTACCCACGGATACAGGTAGCATGAAATGAGCGATGATGAACTAAGACAACCTATTGAGAATGTTTCAGCGAGCTGCCTTGGGGCAGAACTGAATGAGGATCTGCGCGAGCTGTTGCAGAACCCTAAGATATTACAGGCACAGTTAGTGGATGTGATGGTGAAGATTGAGGGCAAGGACCCACTTTTTGCCACATCCAGAGATTGGTTTTACGCCCTGGCCTATCTGTTGCGAGGCGCAATGAACCAGCTCTTTATTCGCGCTGCCCGTCACCACCACCGACTGGATGTGCGTCGTGTCTACTATCTCTCCCTGGAGTATCTCCCCGGACGGCAGCTCTACAAGGTTCTGCATGACCTCTGTCTACTCGATAGTGCAGAGGCTGCGATGGATGAGCTTGGGGTTGATCTTGAGGCAATGAGAGACGAAGAGGTTGATCCGGCGCTGGGTAACGGGGGGTTAGGGCGTCTGGCCGCCTGTTTTCTCGACAGTCTGGCCACCCACAACTATGCGAGTTATGGCTATGGCATCCGTTATGAATTTGGTCTCTTTACCCAACAGATCGAGCACGGTGAGCAGTATGAGCACCCCGAGGACTGGCTCCGTTATGGTACCCCATGGGAATATGCCCGTCCCAGTATTCTCTACCCTATCCGCTTCTATGGGCGTGTGACCCGTTTCCAGGACGAGAGTGGAGAGGAGGTGAGTCACTGGGTAGAGTCAGAGGATCTGGTCGCGATGGCTTTTGATAACCTGGTGAGTGGGTATGGCTCAGAGACGGTTGGTAATCTGCGGCTCTGGTCGGCGCGGGCCTCGCGGGACTTTGATCTCCATACCTTTAATCAGGGTAACTACATGGATGCGGTGAAGGAGAAGACCATTAGTGAGAACCTAGCAAAAACACTCTACCCGGATGACAGTACTTTTGTAGGTCAGGAGTTACGCCTGAAGCAGGAATATTTCTTTGTCAGTGCCTCACTTCAGGATATTCTGGCCCGTCACCTGCGTGACCACAATACTCTGGATGGACTCGCAGACAAGGTGGTCATCCAGCTCAATGATACCCATCCTGCACTGGCGGTTCCGGAGATTCTCTATCAACTGATCGATCACCATCACTACAGTTTCAAGGAGGCCTGGAAGGTGGCGCGTCGCCTCTTCTGCTATACCAACCACACCCTGTTGTCAGAGGCACTGGAGAGCTGGCCCGTCAGTATGTTGGAGCACCTGCTGCCACGTCACATGGAGCTGATCTACCAGATTAACCTGCTCTTTATCGAGGAGGTGAGACACCACTTCCCCGGAGACCTAGGTAAACAGCGGGGGATGTCACTTATTGATGAGGATCATCAGCGGGTACGTATGGCCCATCTGGCAATTGTGGGGAGTCAACGGGTCAATGGCGTGGCAAAACTTCATAGCGAGTTACTTCGCTCTCGGCTATTTTCAGATTTTGATGCCCTCTACCCCGATCGGTTTACCAATATTACCAATGGCATCACCCCCCGGCGCTGGTTGTTGGAGTCGAATACCGGGCTTTGTGAGCTATTGAGTAGCAGCCTGGGCGAGGGTTGGGTGAGGGAGCTGGAACAGTTGGACGGGCTCTCAGATAAGTGTAAGGACAATCAGTGTCAGACAGATTTCTTTCACGCACTACAGCAGGTCAAGTTGGCCAATAAACAGCGTCTGGTCGCACTGATTCAGCAACGTCTGGATATTGAGGTTTCTGACCAGGCACTATTTGATGTGCAGGTGAAACGGATGCATGAGTATAAGCGTCAGTTACTCAATATCCTCCATGTAGTGAGCCGCTATCAGCGTATTCGTGCCGGGGATACCGAGGGAATGGTGCCTCGTGTGGTGATCTTTGCGGGCAAGGCGGCACCAGGTTACTACATGGCTAAACAGATTATTCGGTTGATTCATGATGTGGCGGATGTGGTTAATTACGACCCGGTGGTTGGGGGACTGCTCAAGGTGATCTTTATTCCTGACTATAAGGTCTCCGACGCACAGGTAATTATCCCCGCCGCAGATCTCTCTGAACAGATCTCAACCGCAGGGATGGAGGCATCAGGTACTGGCAACATGAAGCTCACCCTCAATGGAGCACTCACTATCGGTACCCTGGATGGTGCCAATATCGAGATCCGGGAGCGGGTGGGGGAAGAAAATTTCTTTCTCTTTGGGCACACCACAGAGGAGGTTCTGGAGCTGCGGCAGCAGGGGTATGGACCCGCTCTCTATTATCAGGAGAACGACTCTCTGCGCGCAGTACTGGATGCGATTGCTCATGGCTTCTTTTCACAGGGCGATCATGGTCGTTACCAGGGGTTGGTCGATAGCCTGTTACACGGAGATTACTTCATGGTGCTGGCAGATTACCAGAGTTATCTGGATCAGCAGAATCGGGTTGATGCGCTCTATCAGCAGCCGCAGAATTGGTATTATCAGGTAATAAAAAATATTATGGGGGTAGGGTACTTCTCCTCAGATCGGGCTATCCACCAGTATGCAGAGGAGATCTGGGGGGTCAAGCCGGTTTGAGATTGTAACGATTCAACTGAGGATTCCAGGTTCAAGCCCCCCTCCGGGGGCTGCCATACCTACGGTACCCGATCCCGGGCTCGATGATAGCCAGAGGTGGCTATCATCGAGCGAATATGGGTGTTTTACAGCGTCCCTGTAAGCCTTATGAGATGCTTAATATCTTAACTGGATTCTTAATTAATCGACCAGTTGATGAATTTTGCTGCGTACATTGTTGATCTTTTTCAGGTTATGTTGCTGGTAGGCGATCAACAACTGGGAGATCATGGCGTAGAACAGCGTCCGCTCTTTTCCACACCTTTTGGTGACCTCACACTTCTCTTTGTCCAGGGTACGGAGGATGGATACACTCTGGCTGATATAGAGTTTGAGCTGCTTCTGGGTTTTATTCTGTAGTGCCATCTGGGCATAGGAGAGCATATAGTCTGCACTCTCCAGCATCTGACGGGTTCTGCGATCAATTTTTCGGGAGGCTCTTCTGTTCATGATTCTTCTCCGGTCTACGTGTCACTCTTTTGTCACGTTGGTCTCTATTTGTCTCGCTTATAGTAAAAGCATAAAAGATGCCAATATGTAAATAATATCGGCTAATAGTGGCGTTCCTTTACAATTTTATCGGTTGCCATGATCCAACCGGGATGTTGGGGGAGTTCGTCGAGTGGAACAGAGAGCTTTCTTCGCCAATTTGGGGGGCGGTCTGGGGTGCCGGGTTGGTTGAGCGGTAGTGGCTCCAGTAACAGGTCATCTATGTTGGCCATCATCAGGCGGCTGGGAGTGCGAGCAATAAAGGTCTGTAGTGCGGCCATTATTGCCACAGGATCAGGCACCTCTCGCGGTTCCTGTTCCCATAACCCCTGATCGATCAGTGCAGCTAACAGGCGTTGACGCTCCTCCCTCGAACCGTTCTTCCAGAAACCGGCAAACGTAGGCAGGTCATGAGAGCTGAGGGTAGCCAGGGCATCGGTTTTCCAGCACTCGGGACGTAGATAGAGTTGACTGGGGTAACGTTGAAACCAGAGCAGCTGGTAGGAGAGTAGACCGGCCTGATTAAGCTGTTCACTGAATCCCTCGGGTACCGTACCCAGATCCTCTCCAATGATCATGCAGCGGTTGCGGTGGCTCTCCAGCGCGAGAATTGCAAATAGCTCCTGTTGTGCGTAGTGGACATAGCTCCCCGTTGTGGCTTTACTCTCCTGTCCCAACCAGTAGAGTCGGGTCAGTGCCATGGCATGGTCAATACGTAGTGCCCTGGCATGCTGCATATTGGTACGTACCATCTCAATGAAGGGGCGATAGTGGTTGAGGCGCAGGGTCAGTGGGTTAAACGGAATCATATCCCAGCACTGTCCCTCGGGAGAGAACTGGTCGGGGGGGGCACCAAAGCGACTCTCCAGAGCATAGCTGTCGGCATCCATCCAGCAGTCAGCACCCTGGGGGCTGGAACCGGTGGCAAGGTCGAGGTAGAGCATCTCCTGGGCTGTTTCGCTCAGTTGATGCTGACACTCCCACTGCAGATAGAGGTGGAATCCAAGCGTCTGTGGATGGCTATGGGAAAACTGAGTGACCTCCTCTGAGTGGTATTTTTGATAGGGGAGCGGCCAGGACTCCCAATCGGTGGAGCCAAAGTGGTCACACAGGGTGACAAAGAGGGCATAGCGCCAGAGTGGTCCCTGCTGCTGCCGCTGTTCCGTATAAAAGGTGTTGAATGCGTGGTGACGAGGGGCGTCAGGACTCTCCAGCAGAGCCTCATAAAGTGTTCTGAAGCGGGGCCACTTGAAGTCGGCGACTGCGCTGTAGTTTACCCAGTCCCCCTGACGCAACTGCTCCAGCTGCTGCCGCCCCTCGCTACTGAGATACTGTTTACGAAGTTTTTGCGCTAACGGAGTGTGTAGTGAGAACTCGGGGATCTCGGCAACTCGAAGGTAGAGTGGATTGAGCGCCTTACGGCTGGAGGGGTAGTAGGGGCTGCTCTGCTCAGGATGTTGTGGAAACAGGGCATGGAGCGGGTTGACTCCCACCAGAGTTGCCCCCCGTTGGCGGGCCTGCTCAACGAGGGTTGCAAGGTCGGTAAGGTCACCAATCCCCTCATTGCCGGAGGAGCGTAGGGTATAGAGGTGAACCTGGATCCCCCATGCCCTTGGGTTCTCCAGCAACCAGCTCCGCTCAGGTGCAACAATGAGCAGTGAGGTTGCCAGAGGGGGAGATGAAGGAGAGCGCTCGCGCTCAATATGGAGTGTGTAGTAGCCCAGTTCCGATGGTGCGGCGAGGGTGATGGGGTGGCGTTGATAGAGAACAGCTCCAATCTCTTTCTCCTCCGAGGGGGGGGATTCTGGCTGGGGAATGCCCCCTTGTGCGATGGAGTGGCCCTGTTCATCGTTCAGCTGCCACTGCATTGGTGTCGCCCACTCCGCATGAGGTAGGGTAAGGGAGAGATGAAGCCTACCCTCTGTGGGGAGTATTACTGGCGGAAGAGGGGAACTCCAGCTAAGCTGCTCCATCTCCTCCAGTGAGTGGCATTGGGTGATGTTTTGCAGAAGGATGAGCTGTTCTCCCTCATCCATGGGATGCCACTCCCCCTCGATATCCCAATAACCGGGATCGACCCCATAGGTTCGTGCTACTGCCTGTAGCGTATCACTGTTCATGCAGCGGGACCTCCTGGAGCAGTAACATGCTTTGTGGCTCCAGCTCCAGCGTGCTCTTCCTAACCATTTTTGTGCCATCCAGGGTGGCGGTTGTCATGCTATCGAGGAGGATCACCCAGTGATTGCTCCTCTCTGTTGTGGGCAGGGTGAAGAGGCAGGGAGTTGAGGTACGGTTGATCAGCAGGGCAATGGCATTGACGGATGGTTTGGATGGACAGCAGACCATGGTGAGTCTACCGGACTCCGCTTGCTCCCAGTCGTGGGGCTGCATCAGGGAACCGTCGGTGGTGAGCCAGATAACCTCCGAGCGCTGTTGCTGGGGCATCGAAAAGAGTTGGTGTAACTGGAGCTGTGGCGTTTGGCGTCGAGTCTTGCTGAGCTGACAGACGAAGTTGAAGAGTGTCTGATTCTCAGGTTGCTGTAGCTGTGACCAGTCGATCCAGCTAAGATGGTTATCCTGGCAGTAGCTGTTGTTGTTACCTTGTTGACTATTGCCGAGCTCATCACCCGCCAACAGCATAGGTACGCCATGAGAGCAGAAGAGGGACATTAGCAGGTTGCGTTTATCCTGCATCCGCAGTTGGTTGACCTCAGGATCACTGCTCTCCCCCTCAACGCCATGGTTCCAACTCAGATTATGGTCCGTTCCATCAAGATTATTCTCCTGATTGGCGTGGTTGTGTTTGTGCTGATAGCTGACCAGATCACTCAAGGTAAAGCCATCGTGAGCAGTGATGAAGTTGATGGAGGTCTGCAAGGTACGCCCATTCTGCCCAAACAGATCCTCAGATGCGGTGAGGCGATGACCCAGTGTCCCCAGAGTGTTGTGATCACCTCTCCAGAAGGCTCGCAGGTCATTCCGATAGTGGTCATTCCACTCTCGCCACCCCGGTGGAAAGTTTCCGGTCTGGTAGCCATGCAGTCCAATATCCCACGGTTCGGCAATCAGCTTGAGTTTTGAGAGTTGAGGGTCCTGTTGGATCGCCGCGAGGAAAGGTGAGTGGTCTGAATATCCCCCCTCTCCGGTGCGAGCCAGGGTTACCGCAAGATCAAAACGGAAACCATCTACCTCCATCTCCTGGCTCCAGTAACGTAGTGAATCCATCACCAGTTGCAGTACTCTGGGGTGGGATAGATTGAGGCTGTTTCCGCAGCCGGTATCGTTGATGTACTGACCAGGGTTCTCTGCCGGATGTCGATAGTAACTGAGGTTGTCAATGCCGCGTAGTGAGAGAGTCGGCCCCTGCTGATCGCCCTCTCCGCTATGGTTGAAGACAACATCCAGTATCACCTCAATACCCGCATCATGGAGCTGCCGTACCATCTTTTTGAACTCATGGGTTGCAGTGGGTTTGGAGAGGTAGCGGGGATCCAGAGCGAAGAAATTGTAGGGGTTGTAGCCCCAGTAGTTGGATAGACCGTGCGCCTGCAGGTGCTGCTCATCTGCAAATGGGAAGAGAGGGAGCAGCTCAACCGCAGTGACACCAAGGGCCCGCAGGTGATCCAGAATTGCCGGGGTGGTGAGACCACTGAGTCGTCCCCGTTTTGAGCTGGGGATTTCCGGGTGGTTATGGGTAAACCCCTTGACGTGGAGCTCATAGAGCAGGCTCTGGTGCCAGGGCGTGTTGAGCCGGCCTTTCCTGGTAGCTGAAAGGGGAGCGGTGACTACCCCTTTGGGAATCCACAGTTGGTTGTCGCTGTTGCGGGGCTCTTCCCCATTATCATAGTGGCTGCTGTGGTGTTGAAGAGAGCCAGAGAGCGCCTTGGCATAGGGGTCAACCAACAGGTTATTGGGGTTGAAGTGGTGTCCCTGCTGCGGTGCCCAGGGGCCGTGGGCACGGTATCCATATTTTATTCCCGGACCAATTCCGGGCAGATACCCATGCCAGACCTGGTTCTCCTGGTGCAGCATCAGACGCTTTTCCTGGCGTCCCGTGAATAGACAGAGTTCTACCTGCTCCGCATGGGCGGAGAAGAGTGAAAAGTGGGTGCCCTCACCATCCCAATGAGCCCCCAGAGTGAGGGGGTCTCCCGGTAATATTTTGTTACTGCTCAAGATCTGTTTTCTGCTCACTCAGCTCAGGGCTCAAGTTGTAGTATCAGGCACCCCAGAGGGGGAATGGAGAGCTGCAGACTATTGTCGTGACCATGGTATGGTGTGGGGTCCGTATGCCTCCCGCCATGATTACCGCAGTTGCTGCCGCCATAGTGGCTGGCATCTGAGTTGAGTACCTCTTGATAGTAGCCTGCCGTAGGCACACCGATACAGTAGTGGTCACGGACAACCGGGGTGAAATTGCCGACTATCAGCAAGGGAGGGCTCTCTCCCCCCTTGCGTAGAAATGAGATGACCCCCATCTGCGGTGCGTGGCAGTCTATCCATTCAAAACCCTCTGCCTCATGATCCAGCTGGTGAAGGGGCGGGTGGTTACGGTAGAGGTGGTTCAGGTCTGCGACCAGCTGTTGTAATCCCCCGTGGAGTTGATGGTTCGGGTTGTCGCTCTGTAACAGGTGCCAGTCCAGGCTCTTTTTGTAGTCCCACTCTTTGTGTTGTCCGAATTCACCGCCCATAAAGAGCAGCTTCTTTCCAGGGTGGGTATAGAGCAGTGAGAGATAGAGCCGCAGGTTAGCAAACTGCTGCCAGAGATCGCCCGGCATCTTCTCCAGTAGCGAGCGTTTGCCGTGAACTACCTCATCATGAGAGAGGGGGAGGAGAAAGTTCTCATGAAAGGAGTAGAGCAGACCAAAAGTCAGCTCCTCCTGATGATAGGCACGGTGAACAGACTCTCGTGCCATAAAGCGCAGGGTATCGTTCATCCACCCCATGTTCCACTTGTAACCGAACCCCAATCCTCCCAGGTCAGTAGGGCGAGAGACCATCGGCCAGGAGGTGGACTCCTCGGCCACAGTAAAGGCACCAGGGCATTGACCATACACCTCCTCATTCAGACGACGCAGAAAGTGGACGGCCTCAAGGTTCTCATTGCCCCCAAAGTGGTTCGGTATCCACCCCCCGGCCTCCCGGTCATAGTCGAGATAGAGCATGGAGGCGACTGCATCAACCCGCAGGCCATCAATATGGTACTTCTGTAGCCAGAAGAGGGCATTGGCCATGAGGAAGTTAGCAACCTCAGAGCGTCCATAGTTATAGAT
Organism: Gammaproteobacteria bacterium; assembly: GCA_018671205.1. Taxonomy (GTDB): domain Bacteria; phylum Pseudomonadota; class Gammaproteobacteria; genus Thiopontia. Next base: position 10,664 of record JABHIC010000313.1, on the reverse strand, counting down.
GCGGGTGCCCCACTCCTGATGTCGCCCCTGGCGGGGGTCTTCATGCTCATAGAGGTGGGTACCATCGAACTGGTTGAGGCCGTGCTCATCTTCGGGGAAATGTCCCCCTACCCAGTCGAGAATAACCCCAATCTCTGCCTGGTGGCAGCGATCAATAAAACTCATCAGCTCATCGGGGTCACCAAAGCGCCGAGAGGGGGCAAACAGCCCCGTTGGCTGGTATCCCCATGAGCCATCGAAGGGGTGCTCACTGATCGGGAGCAACTCAACATGGGTAAACCCCATTGATACGACATAAGGAATCAGTTGATCCCCTAGCTCCCGGTAACTGAGGGGGCGATTCATCTCCTCCGGAATCCGTTTCCAGGAGCCGAGGTGAAGTTCGTAAATCGACATCGGCGCAGAACGTTGATGGCGCTCCCAACGCTGTTTCATCCACTGTTGATCACTCCACTGGTAGCGTTCCAGGTCGTAGACCTGAGAGGCGGTAGCGGGGGGGTGTTCGCACTGAAAAGCAAATGGGTCGCTCTTTAGAGGGAGGCGGTGATTGTTACTGTTGATGAGCTCATATTTATAGAGGGTCCCGTGGTGAAGTTCGGGGATGAATAGCTCCCACACTCCGCACCCGGGGTGAAGCTGCATCGGGTGGAGATCACCATTCCACTGGTTGAACGGGCCAATGACACTGACTCGGCGGGCATTGGGAGCCCAGACGGCAAAGTGTACTCCGTTAACACCCTCAACCTCAGTTGGGTGGGCGCCCAGCTTATCAAACAGACGGTGGTGGCTCCCCTCTGAGATCAGGTGTTGATCCACTTCGCCAATAAAGGGGGAGTGGGTTGGGGGGTGGGGCATGGCACCCATCTAGAGGCTCTTTTTCTTCACCGTACGGCTCTTTTTGGCTGGGGCCTTTTTCTTTACCACACTGCGCTTTGGAGTGACACTCTTCTTAGCGACCACTTTTTTCTTTGCTGCACTCTTCTTTTTTACCGCGCTTTTCTTCTTCACCGCACTCTTTTTGGTAGCGACCTTCTTTTTGGCAACGGCCTGTTTTGTCGGAGCTGGAGTAACCTGATTTTTCTCCTCTTCTCTGGAGAGTGCGGAGAGAACCAGTGCCTCTGCCCGGAGCCAGTGAGCGAAATCCTGTCCACCAGGTTGCCCCTCTTCCATCCATAGTCGGTAGGCCTGGTCACGGATCATTGCGGTCAATTCTTTATTCATGTTGCTGCTTTCCTTTTAATTAATTCTTCTGGGATTGTGATCTGTTTTTATGTTGTAAAAAATAGTTAATCAGACTTTGGGTCGAGCTGTCGTGTGCCGGGGATTGCTTGTCGAGTGCTCCCTGCTCCAGCTCCTGTTGTATCCGTTTGGCCAGCGCCTTGCCTAACTCTACTCCCATCTGATCAAAAGAGTTAAGGTTCCAGATAACGCCCTGGATAAAAATCTTATGTTCATAGAGGGCAATCAGTGAACCAAGTGTATGGGGATCCAGCCGTTCCAAAAGTAGCATGTTGGAGGGGAGGTTACCGGGAAAGGTTTTATAACGGGCGAGCCGGGTCTGAGTCTCATCAGGCTGGGCTGAGATCTCTGCCAGGGCCTCCTGAAAACTTTTCCCCTTCATCAGTGCCTCTGCCTGGGCTAACATGTTGGCCGTGAGCCGCTCATGGTGGTCGGGGAGCTGGTGTCCTGGCTCGAGGGTGCCGATAAAGTCGATAGGTACCCTGATCGAACTCTGGTGGAGAAACTGGAAAAATGAGTGTTGCCCATTGGAGCCGGATTCCCCCCAGAGCAGAGGGGAGGTGAGGTACTCAATAGGCTCCCCCTCCCGGTCTACCTGCTTACCGTTACTCTCCATATCGAGCTGCTGGAGGTAGGCGGGGAAGAGCTCCAGTGAGGCGTCATAGGGGATTACTGCATGGCTCTCAGCGCCCTGGAAGTTATGGTTCCAGACCCCGATCAGTGCCAGCAGTACCGGCAGATTCTCCTCAAGAGGGGCGCTACGGAAGTGGTTATCCATCGCGTGGGCACCAGCCATCAGCTCGCGAAAACGATCCATTCCAATCGCCAAGGCGATGGAAAGCCCAATCGCAGACCAGAGAGAGAGACGCCCACCGACCCAATCCCAGAAGGTGAAAACATTCTCTACCGCAATACCAAAGGATTGGCACGCCTCCGGGTTAGAGGAGACGGCAACAAAATGGTTACGGATAGAGCTCTCCCCCTTGCCCTGTTTTTTGATCGCCTGCAGAAACCAGTTGCGGGCACTATGGGCATTGGTCATGGTTTCCAGCGTAGTAAAGGTTTTGGAAGCAACAATAAACAGAGTGCGTGTTGCATCGAGAGACTCAAGGGTGGTCTCCAGTGCTCGTCCATCCAGGTTGGAGACAAAATGGCTACGTATCCCTCTCTTCTGCCAGGGGCGCAAGGCATCTACCACCATGCGTGGGCCAAGGTCTGAGCCACCAATACCGATATTGACAATGTCCGTGATCGGGACACCGGTACAGCCCAGCCACTCCTCCTGGTGGACCGAGTCAACGAAACGGGCCATCTGTTCCAGTACCTGATGAATCGCCGGCATCACATCCTCCTGCTCCACCATCAGGGCCGGAGTTTCTGGGGCGCGTAGCGCGGTGTGGAGAACAGCTCGCTCCTCGGTGTGGTTGATCTTTTCACCACGAAACATCCTCTCACGCCATGCAGGAAGCTGGGCCTCCTCCGCAAGCTGGACTAGTAGAGTACGCGTCTCTTTAGTCAGTCGATTTTTTGAGTAGTCGAGCAGGATACCCTCAAAGCGGGCTGAGAAGTGGTCAAAGCGGTCGGGATCTTCCTTGAAAAGCGAGGAGATAGGTTGACCCTGAAGCTGTTCTGCATGAGTCTCAAGTCGCTGCCATGAGGGGAGTTCAGTACTGTGCCGGGAGGGTGTGTCCATCATGTTGATTTTATCGACTCTAGGGTAAATGGTTGTGATCTCTGATAATTAATAAAATCATATATTCAGAACAGAGTGAGTGCTAGCCTTTAAATTGTTTTTTCACTAAATTGTCATGTTTACAAGATACCATTCCCTGTTATTATTTTTCGGTAATTTATGAATGGATTGGTTCTTAGGAGATATTAATGTCGACAATACAAGATGAGCTGAGACACACTCTGGCACTGGTACTGGCGGGAGGTAAAGGGAGTCGGTTGATGCAGTTGACAGAACGCCACTCCAAGCCTGCGGTTCCGTTTGGAGGTAAGTTTCGGATCATTGACTTTCCGCTCTCCAACTGCGTCAACTCCGGGATCAAGAAAATTGCGGTGTTGACACAGTACCGAGCCCACTGGCTGATTCTTCACCTGCAGCGTGGCTGGAACTTTCTCCGTCCGGCACTGAGTGAATTTGTCGAGATTTGGCCCGCACAACAGCAGACCATCAAGGAGAGTTGGTATCAGGGGACGGCGGATGCCGTATTCCAGAACCTGGAGGCGATCGCCTTCCATCGTCCCCGTTATGTACTGATTCTGGCGGGTGACCACATCTATAAACAAGACTATGCCGCCCTGTTAGCGGAACATATTGAGCGTGAGGCTGATGTGACCGTCTCCTGCCTGGAGGTAGGGCGTGGTGAGCCGAGTGCTTTCGGTGTGGTGGATGCTAACAGTGATGGACAGATTGTCGGCTTTGTAGAGAAACCGGAAGATCCCCCCTCCATTCCGGGGGATCCAGATCACTCTTTTGTCAGTATGGGTATCTACATCTTCAACTATGAGACCCTGATGGACGCACTGCAGGCCGATGAGCTGGATAGTGGTTCCAGTCATGACTTTGGCAAGGATATCATTCCGGGGCTGGTGGGCCGTGCAAAGGTGATGGCACACCGTTTTGAGAATAGTTCGGTCTCCAGAACGGGAGCCTACTGGCGTGATGTTGGTACGGTCGATGCCTATTGGGAGGCCAATATAGATCTGGTTCGAGTGAGCCCACAGCTTGATCTCTATGATACCGATTGGCCGATCTGGACCTATCAGCGACAGCTTCCAGCGGCCAAGTTTGTCTTCAATGATGGGGAGCGTCGGGGGTATGCCGTTGATAGTCTGGTTTCTGCGGGCTGTATTGTCTCTGGGGGAGAGGTGAATAACTCCCTGCTCTTTACCGATAGTCGGGTGAACTCCTATAGCCAGGTCAACGACTCCCTGCTGCTGCCACACTCCAGTGTGGGGAGAAATTGCCGCATCAATAAGGCCGTGGTTGGTATACGTTGTCACCTGCCCGAAGGGCTGGTGGTGGGGGAGGATGTGGAGGCGGATGCAGCGCGTTTTTATCGCAGTGAGAATGGTGTCACCCTGATTACCGCCTCAATGGTGGAGGCGTTGGAAAAATAGAGGGTACCCAATACAGAGGCTATCAGGCCTTTTTCTTTGGTGATTTTCTGGATTGATATGCTGCTTTTTACTGTTTTGATGGGGGTCTGGATACTGCTGAGTGGATCTCTACAGTGGGATGAGCTGTGGCTGGGGAGCGTGGTTGCGCTGACAGTGGTGTGGATGGTGCGAAAAAACAGTCTCGGCACACCTCAAGAGCTGCACGAGTCACCACTGAAGTTCTCTGTCCAGATGGTTCCGGCTCTGCTGGGCTATCTGCGCACCTTTCTGGTGGCTCTGGTTCGAGCCAATTTTGATCTGGCGCGCCGTGTGGTTGATCCGGCTCTGCCGATCAGTCCGGTACTGGTCGAGGTTGAGACAGCGCTTCAGTCCTCATTGGGGCGGGTGATTCTGGCCAATAGCATCACCCTGACCCCAGGTACCCTGACTGTGGATATCCAGCAGCAGCGCCTGCTGATCCACTGGATTGATGATCGGGGGTTGATTGAGGAGGGGCAGCACTCCGCTGATGATCAACGCCAGCAGGCGACGAAGGCGATTGCCGACCAATTTGAGCGTCATCTGAGGGTTTTTCTGCGATGACCCTCACACTGTTACAGTGGTTTACCCTGCTGCTGATGGGGGTGGCGCTGCTCTTGACCCTCGCTCGTTTTCTCTCGGGCCCCTCTGTGGCAGACCGAATTGTGGCGGCAGATACCCTGGCGGTGATTACCATCGCTCTGCTGACGCTGCTCTCACTACTTTTTGGCAGTGCCCTCTATCTTGATCTGGCGCTGCTATTGGGGGTGCTTGCTTTTGTCGGCGTGGTGGCGCTGGCAAAAGCAGTTCTCTCTCCGTTAGAACCCGCTACTGGGGAGCGTGAGTGATGGGAGTGGTAGGGGATCTTTTTCTACTGTTTGGAGCCCTTTTCTGTGCGCTTGGCGCCCTTGGGCTGGTGCGTATGCCGGATGTCTATAATCGTATTCAGGCCGGCACCAAAGCGGTGACACTGGGGCTATTGTCCCTACTGGTAGGGGTTGCTTTTCACCAGCCCGCATGGATACCCAAACTACTGGTGATTGCTCTCTTTGTGTTGTTGACCAACCCGGTGGGTTCCACAACCCTGGCACGTGCATTTCTCCGTTCCGGTATTGAGCCATGGAAACGGGGGGATAAACGCTAATGGCCGATCCATTGATGCTCTGGATCTCTGCGCTACTGGTGGTGGTGATGTGGGCTGCGGCGCTGAGCGCGTTGCTGCTCAAGAGTCATCTTGCCGCAGTGGTCTCAACCTCACTGCTCTCTCTCGGTTTGAGTCTGCTTTTTGTATTGTTACGGGCGCCGGATGTGGCGCTGACTGAGGGGGTGGTGGGTGCTGGATTGAGTAGCCTGATACTGGCACTGGCGCTGATTCGTTTGGGGCTGGTGGGTGGTTCACCCAGGGAGAGAGAGGTTTTGAGTGAAACAGTGGGTGACAAGCCGGTGACAGAGAGGGGGAGTCAGCAGTGAGTAGAGAGCATCGTTCAATGGCGTGGACCCCCCTGCTGTTTAGCGGGGGGTTGGCATTTATGCTGTTTTCCCTGTTTATGGCCGTTCCGTTTGGAGAGCCGTTGATGCGGGTGGGGGGAATGATTCAGCAGACAGATGGTGAGCTTGGAGCCGCCAATCTGGTCACTGCGGTGGTGTTGGGGTATCGAGCGCTGGATACCCTGGGAGAGCTGGCGATTCTGTTTGCGGCATCGACTTCAGTGGGGCTGATACTCACTGGGGTGAAACAGCGTACGGTGAGTGTCGAGTGTGAGGAGTTGGGGGAGCTGTTTGAGCAAGCCTCGACGCTACTGCTTCCCCTATTGATAATGGTGGGTTTCTATATCATTACTCATGGACACCTTACCCCCGGAGGCGGGTTTCAGGGGGGGGTTATTATTGCGGTAGCCCTGTTTTTGCCAACGCTGGCGGGTCGTGGTGCCGCGCTGTTGAATCATCGTCTGATTCAACAGGTTGAGGGGGGGGCGGGTGCGTTGTTTATTCTGCTGGGGGTTGCGGCTCTACTGCAGGGAGAATCCTTTCTTCAGCCCTGGTTGCCAGTGGGTGAGATCGGGGCACTATTCTCTGCGGGTACACTGCCTCTGCTCTATCTGGCGGTGGGCATCAAAGTGGGGGCCGAGCTGGCGGCACTGCTCACGCACCTCTCCACCAACGTCCCATCTCCGGAGGTGCCCCGATGACTCTGGCGATAATTCTCTATACCGGTGCTATTGGCTTGCTGGTGATTGGGCTGGCAGGCGTGGTGATGTCAAGCCACCTGTTTCGTATGTTATTGGGGTTGGTGATTGCCGAGGCAGGGGCCAATCTACTACTGATACTGGCGGGGTACCGCTGGGGTGGGGCAGCTCCGATCTGGCAGGCAGGGCAGTTCCCTACTACAATGGTGGATCCTGTACCGCAGGCGATGGTGTTGACCGCGATTGTTATCGGGGTGGGTGTTCAGGCACTGGCAATAGCCCTGCTGATTCGTCATCGCCACTACTCCGGGACACTGCAGCGGACGGGCGGGCTCAATCAGTTGCAGGCCGATCTGGATCGAGAGGCAGGCGTACGTCACACCCGCTCCAGTGATGCACCGACCCTAAATCCACTGACTGAGGTAGAACATGTCCACTGAGTGGTTGCCCCTGGTGGTTGCTCTGCCGCTGCTGGTGGCTTTTCTGCTGCAGCCACTGGCTCACTGGCTCGGTGTTCGCGCAGAGCGGCCCTCTCCGGTACTCTATGGGCTCTCACTGATGACGATAGCCGCCACTTTATGGATCACCCTACAGCTGGGCAGTGATGTTATCGCACAACCACTCTCGGTGACGATGGGTGGGTTCAATACCCCTGTCGGGATCAATCTCTATCTGGATGGATTGGCCTATCTGCTACTGCTGGCGACCCAGCTCGCACTGTTGTTGTTATGGCCCGCTGGAGCAGCAGTACGCACTCATGTACTGCTGTTGGTGTTGGCAGCCTCTTCGATGGGGCTGGCCCTCTCGGGAGACCTGTTTAATCTCTATGTCTTCTACGAGCTGCTGGCGGTGGCCACTTTTGGTTTGATCGCGGCGTCCCCGGGGCGGGCGGCACCACTGGTTAGCTTCCGTTACCTGCTTCTCAGTGGGATGGGTTCCGTTCTGGCACTGAGTGGTATCGCGCTGATCTACAGCCATAGTGGAAGCCTCAATCTGGCCGATCTGTCGATGCTGGCAGCCTCAGGCGAGGGGAGTCTGCCGATCGCCGCGTTCTTGTTGATTCTGGTTGGATTTGGGGTCAAGGCGGAGCTGTTTGCGGTGAATAGCTGGGTACCGGAGGTCTACAGTGTGACCTCATCCCGTTTTGCTGCACTGCTTGCCGGAGTGGTCTCCAAGCTGGCTGTGGTGATGATAGTGAGGATTTTGCTGCTCCTTTTTCCACAACCGGAGGCGACCGATCCGCTGCTGCTGCTGGGTATACTGGGGCTGGTGAGTGGAGAGCTGGCAGCCTGGAGGTCCAATGATTTTCGGCGTATGCTGGCCTACTCCTCAATCGGTCAGTTAGGGATGATCTTTATCGCCTTTTCACTCTCACTGGAGCTTGGGTTGTTTGCCGGATTGGCGCTCTCTTTCCACCACATGGTGGTGAAACCGGGGCTATTTCTGCTGCTCCAGCAGCCCCTGAGCCGCTGGCGTGTCGTATTGCTGATTCTTTTTGCGCTCTCGCTGGTGGGGGTGCCTCCACTGCCCGGTTTCTGGGCCAAGCTCGCCCTGTTGACGGGACTGGTTGAGGTGGGCGGCTGGCTCAATGGAGTAGCGGCAGTGACCTTCTTGGTGGCCACGGTGGTTGAGGCGGGATATCTGTTTCGTATTGTTCAGCGTTACTATCAGGAAGAGAGGCCAATAGCGGGATCGACGAGTAGCACCGTAGCAGCGGTAGAGTCACCCTGGGGTTGGGAGGGGGGAGTTGCGTTGATGCTGGGCGGGGTGCTGCTTGCGGTAACCCTGACCATCAACCCGGTTACTGAGCAGCTCCAGCAGATCGCACTACAGAGTGGTGATCGGGAGCGTCTGATCTCCACTATCACCGTCAGCGAGGTGGAGTAATGGAGTTGGCGCTACTGGATATGCTGGGGATTTTTGCGGTGGGTACGGTGATTCTTTCACTGTTGGTAGGAGAGCATGTTCGGGGTGGGCAGCAGCTCTCTCTGCTCTATCTGCTACAGCTGGTTATTGTCTCATTCATGGTCTCGTCGAGTGAGTCGACCCAGTTTTCCTCTGCGCTTACGTTAGAGCTTCAGGGGGTTACCATGAGCTGGCGACTGGATGGACTGGGGCTCTATTTCGCACTGATTACCGTGGCCACGGCACTCTTTGTCTCGGTCTATATGGTTGGGGCATGGGGGGCGCACTACCGGAAACAAGGCGGCTCGTTGCCTCTATTGCACTTCGCCCTCTCACTGAATGTACTGACCATGTTGCTGTTGCTGGCCAGCGGGGATCTGTTATCACTCTTTATCGGCTGGGAGCTGGCGAGCTGGTCTGCCTTTCTGCTCATGGCACTGGCTGGAGGGACGGCGCTGAAATCTGCATTACGTTATCTGGTCTATGCAATGGCCGGTGCAATGATGGTATTTGGCGCAATTGCAATCCTGGTGGTTGAGGCAGGATCATTCCAGTTTGCCGCCGTCAATAGTGCGCTTGTTCAGCTTGAAGCCGAGACCTCACTGCTTCTGCTGCTACTGGTCGTTGCGGGCTTTGGGGTGAAGATGGGGCTGTTACCTTTCCACCTCTGGCAGGCCTCTGCCTATGCAGAGACCCCTGGCCCCGGTGCCGCTTTTCTGGGGGCGATCTCCTCTCGTCTGGGACTGTTTGCGATCTTGCTGGTACTGTTTAAGGTGGCGGGGGGAGGGTGGCTGAATCAGTCACTGGCTGGGGTCAGTTCGCAGACACTGCTCGCCTGGGTGGCGGTTGCGACCATTATCTTTCCCACCTTCACCGCGATGCGCCAAAATGATGCGCGTGAGCTGCTGGCCTGGCACGGTATTGGCCAGGGGGGGTATATGTTACTGGGGATCGCGATGATGGATCCACTGGGTGCCGCTGGTGGACTACTGCATGTATTTAACCACGCTACCTATCAGGCGGCGCTGTTTCTTGCGGTCAGTGCAGTAATCTACCGTACCGGGAGTTCGGATCTCAACCATTTAGGGGGGCTAGTGGTGCGTATGCCGCTTACGTTTGTGACCATGCTGGTAGGTATTATAGGGCTGGCCGGTCTGCCACCAACGAACGGATTTGTCTCCAAGTGGCTGGTCTACCGGTCCCTGCTGGAACAGGGAGAGGTATTACTGTTTGTGGGCGCTGTAGTGGGGACGCTGGGCACGATTCTCTCGGTCTATAAGCTGATCCATAATAGCTTTCTGGGCTCGTTACGGCTGGAGCATCAGCCGATACGTGAGGTGCCGTGGACCATGTGGCTGCCGATGCTACTGCTTTCACTGATTATATTGCTGAGCGGAATTTTTCCCGGTGTGCCGTTACAGTGGGTCTCTGCGGCGCTGCTCTCTATCGGTTTGCCAGTACCTGAGTTCAATCTGGGTGGGGTGGTTGCTGAGGGAGGGAGTCTTGATATGCGGATCATCTCCGGCGTACTGTTTGCGGGGTTTGCGATGGCAGCGCTGATCTTCTATGGGATGGGAGGGCGTAGCCGTCGGGTTAATCCACTCGACAACTATGCGGGTGGTCATTTCCTTTATGCAGCCAACCGTTACCACTATAGTAATAATTTCTATGCGGGGCTGATGCATCTGATCAAGCCTTGGTATCGTGGGCTGTTTCAGCGCATTGAGCAGGCCGTGGTGCGGCTGCTGGCGGTGGCTGCCGGGTTGGTGCAGGGGATCTATCTGCAGGCTCAAGCGGGACGTATGGCTCTGGTGGTGACGGTTCTGCTGCTCTGGTGGGGAAGCTACGTCGGACAAGGGGGTGGGGGGTTGTGAATCTCTCGGAACTGTTATTAGAGCTTTTTCTGATGCCACTGATCGCCTTTCTGGTCGGTTTGACCATGGTGCTCTGGATGCGCCGTATCGGTGCCCGAATTCAGCGCAGAGTAGGCCCCCCCTTTCTGCAACCCCTCTATGATGTGGTGAAGCTGTTTGGCAAAGAGACACAAATCTCTCATGGTATTCTCCATGATGTGGGGATTATCATGGCGATGGGGGGGTATATCGCAGCCGAGATGTTATTGCCGGTTCCGGGAATGGATGGGGTGGCCGCCTATGGTGGCATCATTACCCTCACCTATCTGATGAT
>JABHIC010000041.1 GCA_018671205.1 Gammaproteobacteria bacterium | reverse complement strand
TCAAGGATTATTTTCCGTTAACACCCCTGAATAGTTACAAATGATATTTAACAAAGAATACGTAGTTTTGCGTATTTATCCCCCTCGCTCTCTCCCCTAGAATAGTCCCCAATGGTTAATAACAGGTTTTTCTCGGGAGATGAAAATGTTAAATATTCAACATGATCTGGATGCTGTGCTGGTTGCAACACTGGGGGTTATCTCGCTACTCTGGCTGGGTCGCAATATCTATATGGCGATGAAAGATATCGTTCAGGATCAACCATCTGCTACATGATCATCGTGCTGTTTCAGCCTTATGGCGTGAGGCTAATAGAGCGCCCACTCTTCTAATTACTTAACTTTATAATGACACTCTTCTCAATAAATAAATTGATTTGATATATTAGTAATCAATTATACGCTATTGGTGAGGCCGATAATTTTGTTATCCAGAAGTAGCAAGGAGATGTGTCATGAGAAAAGGAATCGCTGTCATCGTACTGACAATCGTTACCACCACCGCCTCAGCCTGGTTTGGTGGAAACAATGATAACTGGAATGGGTGGAGCAATGCCGATGGTTATGGCTATCACGATGGAAGAGGAAGAGGAGAAGCTCGTGGCCGGAGTGATATGGATGGCTCTTTCAGTATGACTATCAATGCCAGTGGGCGCGCACATACGGAGATGGATGCCGATATGGATAGTGACTGGCGCACAGATTACTCTGGAGATTCCGGCTGGAACAGCAGCAGTTACCCTGTCCGTTACGGGTACTACGGTGCCCCCGCTCACTATAACCCCACTGCGGGTTATGAGGCACACCGCAAGGTCATTGAAGAGCGCCGCCAGGCGATCAGAAAAGAGCGGGATGAGGCGAGAGCGGCACAGTAAAACTCAATTCAACCCCTCTTCCACTACGGGCATAGACCATAATTTCAGGATAATCGGGGCTATGCCCTTTTTTGTGCCCTGACGATAAAACCAGCCTTTCTGCAAAGGAGTTCTATTCTCGAACAGCCTCATGGTCTATTATCTCTCGTTATAAAGGGCACCCCTAAAGTACTTTATAACGAGAGATACCGAGTGACTCCAAACAGTGGCCAAATTTTAATTGTTGAACAGCTAGAATCTGATCGAGAGATATTAAAAAACCTATTGATAAAAGAAGGTTTTAGTGTGTCAGAAGCGTGCAATGGTGAAGAGGCGGTTCAGCACTTTCAACGGAAACGGGCGGATCTGATCTTTATGGGGACAGAGATGCCAGTAATGAATGGCTATGATGCGATGCGCCAGATCAAGGCCGAGGCCGGAGGAGACCACACCCCGATCATCTTTATGACGGAAGAGCGCGATGAAGAGGCGGTAGTACTCTCACTGGAGAAGGGTGGAGATGATTTCATCAGTAAACCGGTCAGCCGCTCTCTGCTGCGGGCGAAAATCAATGCTCAGTTGAGAATTCAGACCCTGAACCACTCCCTGCAGAGCAATATCCGACAGCTGGAGTGGAAGCTTGAACAGCATAAACAGACACAACTGGAGCTGCATGAGATTTCCAACTATGACCACCTGACCTCGCTGCCCAACCGCCACTTTTTCCTGATCTACCTGGCTCAGGCGATCAAGAGTGCTGAAATTTCACAAAAAAAAATGGCGTTACTGTTGATGGATATCTCCAAATTCAAACAGATCAATGATCTTTTTGGCTTTGCTGGTGGGGATGAGGTTCTGCAGGAGGTGACCCGAAGACTTCATTCGATAACAGACAGTAGTTGTACGCTTGCCAGAATGGGTGGAGATGATTTTGCTCTTTTTTATGAGGAGGTTGAGGAGGTCGACGAGATTGGTCGGGTGGCCGGGGCCATTATTTCCGGGATGGAAAAACCTTTTCAGCTAGAGGGGCGGGAGATGACTCTTGGACTCAATGTCGGGGTCTCTCTCTACCCGGATGACGCCGATAGTCCAGAAGCGATGTTGCGCTGTGCGGGCAGGGCGCTTAACTTTGCAGGTGAACTGGGGGTGAACCGTTACCGCTTCTTTGAGCCGGATATGGTTGGGCAGGAGGATGAAGGTCTGGAGATGCTGGGCTCCATCCATAACGCGCTGGAGAATGGTGAGTTTCAACTCTACTATCAGCCCCAGGTTGATGCGATCAACCGAAATATTATTGGTTGCGAGGTCTTGTTGCGCTGGAATCACCCCATACAGGGGGTGGTCTCCCCGGATCGATTCGTGCCGCTACTGGAACGGGAGGGGCTGATCTTCTCCGTTGGGGAGTGGGTCATGAAGAGAGCGATTGAGCAACATCTGAGATGGTTGGAGCGTGGCTATCCACCCGTTCGGATCGCAGTCAACTTCTCGGCACCGGAGCTGCATGAGAGAGGGCTGGCCACACGGGTGATTGAGCTGGTACACCATAGCGGTATTGCACCGCCCTGGTTTAAACTGGAGGTGACTGAAACCGCAACCGTAAAGAATTTTGACCAGGTGGCCCGTACACTGGGGAAAATTCGTGCCAGTGGAATTCAGATTGCGGTGGATGATTTTGGTACGGGTTACTCAACCCTCAGTTATCTACAGAAACTACCGGTTGATATCATTAAGATTGACCAACAGTTCATAAAAGATATACCCTACTCCTCAGAGGATAAGACACTGGTAAAAGCAGTGATTGCAATGGCACATAATTTAGGGTTAGATGTGGTTGCGGAGGGGGTTGAGACAGAAGCACAGGCACAATTTTTACGCAGACACCTTTGTGAGGAGCTGCAAGGCTATCTCTTCTCCAAGCCTCTGCGGGCAGAAGAGTTTGAGCAGCTTATTGCTCTGCAGGTATCTGAAATTGAGGAAGAGCTAACGCTGTTCTGAGTATATTTTATTGGGGATGTGAGGAATGGAATACAATCAAGCACTTGCTGAAGAGGACAACCTCTTTTTTGCGGACGAAGAGGAGGTAGATGAGGCGGCGCAGGCGCAAAATACCCCCTGGAAGGTTCTCCTAGTAGATGATGAGCGCTCTGTTCATGATGTTACCAAAATGGCGCTCAGTGAATTTGAGTTTGAGGGGCGAAAACTGGAGTTTCTGCACGCCTATTCAGGGGTAGAAGCCCAACAGATCATGGCTGACCACCCGGATACTGCGATGATTCTTCTGGATGTTGTGATGGAGGATGACCATGCCGGGCTCAGGGTGGTCAGACATGTACGTAATGTGCTCAACAACCCGTTTACACGCATTATTCTTCGAACCGGTCAGCCAGGACAGGCTCCCGAGATGGAGGTGATTGTCGACTATGATATTAACGACTACAAAGAGAAGACCGAGCTGACCTCGCAGAAGCTCTATACCACGCTGGTCACAACCCTGCGCTCTTATCGCGCAATCACACAGCTGGAAAAGAGCAGAAAAGGGCTGAAGCACATTGTGGATGCCTCCGCATCGGTATTTCAAATCAAATCAATGGAGCAGTTTATTCAGGGGGTTTTAACACAAATTGTGGCCCTGGCCGGGATGGATGATGATGCCTTCTGTAGTGTTGCCTCCACCCTGGTGAGCCACTTTGATCCACAGAAAGAGTGCCATGAACAGGACTGTCTGATTCTCGCAGGTACCGGTCAGTATAGTGAAATGAATGGTCAACCACTGGTCTCAGTGTTGGATACTGAGACGCTGAATAAGATCAAGGCGGCGCGAGAGGGGAAATGTAGCCGTTTTTATGAGCATGACTGCGTGGTCTATTTCTCAGGGAGCCATGAGGATAGTGGTGTGCTCTACCTCCAGGGGAAGAATTTCTTCGACAGTACCGAACGCGATCTGATTGAGTTGTTTGGTCATAATCTCTCCATTGCCTATGACAATATCGACCTCAACAGAGACCTTCAACACACCCAGCAAGATGTCATTCACCTGCTGGGTACCGTTTCTGAGTTCCACTCTCAGGAGACCAGCCTTCATGTACAGCGTGTTGGGCGCTATGTGGGGCGATTAGGCGAGTTACATGGTCTGCCGAAGAGCGAAATAGAGCTGCTGGAGCAGGCATCGCCGCTGCATGATATGGGCAAGGTGGGAATCAGTGACACTATTCTCAATAAACCGGGACGACTGACCGAGGAGGAGATGAGCGAGATGAAGAAACACTCCGCCTTCGGTTACGAGATCCTGAGAAAAAATAGTAATCGCCCCATCCTGATGGCGGCCAGTATCATTGCCCACGAGCACCATGAAAAGTGGGATGGTACCGGCTACCCCCGCTCACTGCGGGGGGATAAGATCCACCTCTACGGACGTATGTCTGCGATTGCGGACGTGTTTGATGCACTGGCCAGTCGTCGTGCCTACAAAGAGGCATGGGGGATGGAGCAGGTCTACGACTTCTTCAAAGAGGAGCGAGGCAGACACTTTGACCCTCAATTGATAGACCTGTTGTTAGAGAATTTCAGTGATTTTACCGATATCTTTGATCAACTTTCTGATGGTAAGCCGGACGATGAGAGCTAATAAAGGGCATTTCTAAAGGAGAGACAAGAGCAGGGAATAAGTTCAAGATTGCTGGTAATAGTGATCGACAAGCAGATGATAATTATTTACAGTGTGGTTGTGTGGATCAATAGGGCAGACAAATAAGGCCGTAGGATCGATACTTTTCAATACGAAAAAGGAGAGAAGGAAAATGAAAAGAAGGTTGTTTATGAAGGGAACCCTGGCAGGTAGTGCTATCACTGTTGCGCTGGGTGCAGGTTTATTGGCTCCACGTGCGGTAATGGCGGCCTGGCCTACGACGGAAATGGAGCACAAGAGTGTCGATAAGATCACTACCGGTGATGCCAGTGGCACAGTGACAATCAAGGCTCCAGCGATTGCCGAGAATGGCGCGGTGGTTCCGGTCACAGTGGATGCCACCGGCATCGATGGAATTGTGGAGAGTGTCACGATTGTTGCGGCCGCAAATCAACGTGTAGTGGCAGCGATCTACCATATGCAGGAGGGCGCTGTACCTTTCGTTTCGACTCGTCTCAAAATGGGGAAAACCGGAGATGTATATGGTGTGGTAAAAACTGCATCGGGAATTGTCCATGCCAAGACTGAGGTCAAGGTCACCATCGGTGGCTGTGGCGGTTAGTCGATCAACCCATCCATTAATAATAGAAATCTAACAGAGGAAATAGAGAATGGCAAAAGCAAGCGTAAAGCTGAGAGCTAAGGCGAAGAAGGGGGTGGTTGATATCAAATGTCTGATGAGCCACCCAATGGAGACCGGGCTGAGAAAAGACAAGAAGACTGGGGGCACAATCCCTGCGCACTTTATCCAGACCGTAGTGGCCGAGAAGAATGGTGTCCCCTTTCTAAATGCGGACTTCAACTCCACCATCTCCAAGAACCCCTACCTGAGACTACAGGTATCTGGTGCTAAGGGTGACAAGATCAGAGTCACCTGGACCGACAATATGGGGAAGAGTGGTACAGCAGAGAAAGCAGCGAAGTAATTTAAGCGATCTCGATAAATGGGTGTAGTACGCGATGTACTGCACCCATTTTTTTTAAAAGTACGTTTTTAGCGGTACCCTCTATCTATTCACTACCCCCATTTTGTAATAGAATGAAAACCATGAAGGAAAATCACCCCCCCCGTTGGAAGGCACTCATTGCTGATGATATGTTACCGATGCGAAATCTATTGAAGATGATGCTCCGAAAACAGGGTGTTCAAGACTTTATTATGGCAGAGGATGGTCAGGAGGCGGTTAATCTCTATAATAAAGAGCTGGAAAAAGGGGGAGAGCCCGATCTGATTCTGCTTGATATCGATATGCCGAGAATGAATGGGCTGGAGGCACTGCAGGAGTTGCGCAAGCTCAACACCACCATTTTTATCACCATGGTCAGCGCGAATGCCATTCAAAATACCGTGACTGAGGCCAAAAAACTCCTGGTGAACAGCTTTCTGGTTAAGCCGATCCAGCCTAGACAGATCGAGGAGCTGGTGCGCAATTTTGAGGCTTATCAACAGAGTCTCTACAGGGGACAATAGTAACCCATGGCGCACCTCAACCGAATCCTCCAATCTATTCTCTTATGGGGGCTGTTGATCGTCACCACTGCCTCTGTTGCTGAGCCCGTAGAGCCCCCGGCTCAACCATCAACTCAACTCCCGACTCAATCCTTTTCCCTGGCCTTTAGTCAGCAGGTTGGGCAGACAATTGCCGTTGTGGAACAGC
>JABHIC010000312.1 GCA_018671205.1 Gammaproteobacteria bacterium | reverse complement strand
CCTAACATGGGTAGCTGAGGCACTGGTTGAGCATGCTTTTCATCTCGCCTGGCGGGAGATTACCCATCGTTTGGGGCAGCCACGCAGACGCAGTGAGAGTGTAGAGCAGCCCGGTTTTGTGGCCATTGGTTATGGCAAAATGGGAGGGCTAGAGCTGGGGTATGGCTCTGATCTTGATCTGGTTTTTCTCCATTCCGGTCAGCCAGAGGCACCTTTTAGTCGTAAAAAGGTGCCGGCCAGTCGGCGGGAGTTTTATATCCGTCTTGGACAGCGGGTGATCCACCTGCTAAGTACCCGTACCCTCAGTGGACGACTCTATGAGATTGACTCCCGGCTGCGCCCGAATGGCAACTCCGGCCTTCTGGTGACGGATCTGGAGGGGTTTCGCAGTTATCAATTAGAGGCGGCGTGGAGCTGGGAGCATCAGGCCCTGGTACGTGCTCGCGTGGTGTTTGGCGGCAGCAAGGCACGTGAGCGTTTTGATGAGATTCGTCGAGAGGTGCTCTCTATTGAGCGTGATCCGGAGCAGCTACGCAGTGAGGTGTGTGAGATGAGGGAGAAGATGCGCAGCTCACTCGGCCACTGCCGCGCGGGTGAAATCCATCTCAAACAGATGGAGGGGGGGATGGTTGATATCGAGTTTATGGTACAGTATCTGGTACTGCGTTGGGCGGCACTCTCACCCGCTCTGTTGCAGTGGAGTGATAATGTCCGTCTGCTGGAGCAGCTGGCTGAGGAGTCACGCCTGACCCAAGAGGAGGCAGCGATGCTGATCAGACACTATCGTCTGTTTCGCCGTGAGGCTTACCACCTCTACCTTCAGAGCCGTGAGGCCACGCTTTCAGACCAGGAATTTGTTGCGGAACGTAAACAGGTGATCGCGTTATGGCAACGGCTGATGGGAACTGTGAAAACATAATAAAAAAGTGCTGGAACAATGAAATTACTACAGCGTATCAATAATCTCTCAATCCTGTTCAAAACCGGTTTGATCGTCTTTTTTCCGCTTGCATCATTGAGCGTAATGCTGATAGAGAATCTCCAGCGGGACAGCCTGGTTGTGGAAGATGTGGTGAGGGTTACGGAGATGGTCACCTGGTTGGGGGTGTTGGATGATCTGACCCATCTGCTGGCACTGGAGCGTGGGCTCACGGTTGGCATGAGCAGTGGAAAAGAGAAGGAGTGGAAAAAACATCTGGTGACTCACCGAAAGCTGGTAGATCGGCAGATTCAACACTTTCTTATCGTACTGAAAGAGGCTGATCTCAGCTCGATGGCACCCGCACTGCAGCAGCTGATGAGTGAGCTGAAAAAGGGGTTTCAACAGCTGGAAGAGCTACGTCTGGCGGCCGATCAGAGGCAGCCAGGGGCGGGTTCGGTGGAGAATGTTTTCGACTATTTTTCTCGGCTGAATAAGGCTGCACTCTATCTCATCCAGGGGATGACCCTTTCGGTTCAGGATATGGAGATCTCCAGACAGCTTCAGATGATGACGGCTCTACTGTGGTTGAAGGAGCGGGCGGGTCAGGAGCGTGCGGTGTTGAGGCAGCTTCTTCTGGGCGTTGTGGTGGCCCCTAAGATCAGTGGGGCGGTCGGTTACCTGAGCCAGGTTCAGGAGGACCACCTCAGAGATTTTCAGCAATACGCAACGCCCCATCAGCGTAACACCTATCAGCAGTTGATGGCGGGCAGTGCACTGGAAGAGGTGGTGCAGATGCGTGATCAGTTCCTGATGCGTATGGACAAGGTATCCGTGTTGGGGCGGCTCAGAGGGCAGATTGGTTATGGGGGGATGATCTACCTTTTTAAAAACCTGGTTCTGCGTAAGGATGAGGGGCTGTTTCCTCAAATCCATGCCCTCCATCAGCAGGCACAAAAGAGCATCATTGAGTTTCGCTCACTGAAAGGGGTCACGACAGTGGAGTTGGAAGCCCTGTCACAGATTGAGCAGGCCCTGGCACAGTATCACCAAAAGGTTGAGCAGCTGGGTGAACTGATTGGTCGTGGAGTTACCATCGACAAGATGGATCAAGCGTTGAGGGTTAATGATAGCCTCGCGCTGCAGGCCCTGGCAACGCTGGATCAACAGGTTGTTAAACCCTCTGGAGATGCACATACCTGGTTTGAGAGTGCAACGAGCCGAATAGAGCAGGTCAGTGGGGTGATTGATGTACTGAAAAACCAGCTACAGGATCAGGTGCAGATCAAGGCACGGGAGGCTCGCTGGGTATTCCTTTATCACCAGCTTTTCCAGTTTTCAATGATTCTGCTCTCGGCACTGGTGGCCATCTATTTAGCCCGTGTACTTCTGCGGAGTGTCCAGCGGAGCGTAGATTCCATCCGTAAGATTGATGAGAGTGGGGATTTCAGTATACGTATTGCGGTGGAGTGTCAGGATGAGGTTGGACAGATGGGTGAGGCGCTTAACCGGTTGTTTCGGCATCAGCAGCAGGCGATTGGGGATGCGATCCGAGTGAGTGCTGAAGTCGCTGCGGGTCGTTTTGGACAAAAGATAGAGGCCCCCTATCATGGGGATCTGGCCCAATTGAAACAGGGGATCAATGGTTCGGTGGAGCGTGTCGAGCAGAATACCCAGACACTCATGAACCAAAATAGTGAGATGGAGCAGATTCTCAGCTCTATGGATCAGGGGCTGATCGTTTCCGATCTTGAGGGTGTGGTTCAACGGGTCAACCCAAAAGTAGAACAGCTTACCGGCCTGTTCAGTGAAGAGTTATTAGGACAAGAGTGGAAGGGGATGGTGCTGGAAGAGGACCTCTCTCTGGATGGTATGGATGGAGTACTCTCTGCGGTGGATCAGGTCAGCAACCTGATCCAGAGCTTCGAGTCACTGAAGATGCTCTGTGAGGAGACCTTGACGGCAGCGCTTGTGATTAACCCTCAGGGGGAGATCATGGTGGCTAATAGTCAGATGGCGTGGATCTCGGGTTGGCCGACTGACGAGTTGACAAAGAGGCACTTTGAGGTGTTGATTCCACCGCAGCTGCGGCAGAGTCATACAGAAATCTACAAGACATTTATCCGCGAGCCGCAGCTGCGGAAGATGAATGGTGATCGAGTCTTGCCGCTCTATACCCAAGCGGGGGAGACCAAGTCCGTTGAGATCGGTATTGTCCCGGTTAAGCTGGAGGAGGCTCACTGGTTTCTGCTCCTGTTCAATGAGTTTACCGACATACGTAAGCGCTTGCTGTTTGAGACGAGTCCGCTGGGTCGGCTCATCGAGGGGCAGATTTTCACCCGCCAGTGTAGCCTCCTCCACAAGAGTGGAAAGGCAGTTCCGGTTCAGGTGAGCAGTGCACTGTTACAATCAGAAGACCGTGACAGTGACGAGTCTGTGGGCGTGGTAATGGTGATTAATGATCTGCGGGAGCGAATTCATACGGAACAGCAGGAGCAGTATGCCGCTTTCCAGGCAGGGGTTGCAGATATGGGGGCCACGGTTATCCACAACATTGGCAATGCGGTTACCGGGATGAATGGTTATATCTCGCAGATCGACAAGAAGGGAAAAGTTCTGGTTCAACTGAAGGAGGTTCTGCAGCGTTTTTCCGGGGAGTTGAGTCTGCTGAAAACCGAGGGGGCAGAGGCGGCAGTGGTTGAGTCAAAATGGGTGGATACCCAGCAGCTACTCATAGAGACTGCGAAGGTGTTGGAGAGGGTGGCATGGGAGACAGAGCGACGGGGCGATGGGGCGCTGGGGCATCTGGCATCGGTAACGGGTCATATACGGGAGATTATCGCAATACAGAAGAAAAGCTCCAGCGCGATAGTTCATGCCAGCCGCTTTAACCTGCAACTGATGGTCAATGATACCCTGCATCTACTGGGGGATCGGCTGGAGGGGATTGAGCTGAAGGCAGAGGTGAGGCTCACCTATTCACAGGAGGATGTCTTTCTTCCACGCAACCGATTGATGCAGCTGCTGCTTAATCTGTTGAAAAATAGTGTTGAGGCGATCAGCGAGGAGCGGCATGCAGACCACGAAAAAGAGGGGCTGATTGAGCTACTGATTGAGGAGGATAAAGAGGAGGCTGGCTTTGTGATGTCCATTACCGATAATGGCTGTGGTCACGATGCGGGGACAATCAACAGCCTGTTTAATGCACGCTATACCACCAAGGAACAGGGCAGTGGTTACGGATTGCATTCAGCAGCCAACTTTGTCCATAGTATCGGAGGAATGATCCGGGGGGAGAGTGAGGGGCCACACAGCGGTATGAAGATCATCATCACCCTGCCTTTCATGCTCGAAGAGAGTTGAGTCGCTGATTAAGCGGATGGCTCATCAACCCATGGATCACTCGGGAGAGTATTGGGTAGGGCTGATGTCAGGTACCAGCGTCGATGGGGTAGATGCGGTTGTGGCAGACTTTTCAACCACTCCTCCCCGCATTTGTGCAACCCTGGTGGTGCCGATTCCTGCGCCTCTCAAGCAGCGTATTTTGCAACTCTGCCAACCCGGTAGTAATGAGATTGAACGGCTGGGAGCGCTGGATGTGGAGCTGGGTAACCATTTTGCAGAGGTGGCAATGCGGGTGGTTGAGAAGGCGGGACTCACCCCTGCAGAGATCCAGGCCATTGGTAGCCATGGACAGACGGTTCGTCATGAACCGACCGCATCAACCCCCTTTACCCTGCAGATCGGTGACCCTAATGTGATTGCCCAGCGCAGCGGGATTACCACAGTGGCTGATTTCCGCAGACGCGACCTTGCCGTAGGGGGGCAGGGTGCGCCACTCGCGCCGGCCTACCACCACTGGTTTTTACGTCAACAGAGGGGCGTTGTGGTCAATATAGGGGGGATGGCCAATGTCACGCTGTTATCCACCACTTCAGAGGCGGTGATTGGTTTTGATACCGGCCCGGGCAATGTGTTGATAGATAGCTGGCTCAATGAGCAGAAAGGGGAGGCGATGGACCGGGATGGTCAATGGGCTGCCCAAGGGGTGGTCTGCCAACGGCTGCTGGAGCAGATGTCTGCAGACCCCTTTTTTGCACAACCGCCCCCCAAGAGCACAGGGCGAGAGCACTTTAACCACCACTGGTTGCATCAGCAGTTGGAGCAGTTAGAGCCAACCCTGCGTCTTGCCATCAGCGTGTATGATTGTGCGGCTACACTGACCGAGCTGACCGCCATGACGATTGCGGATGCAATATTGCGGCAGTCGGTTGAAACCGGTGACTGCTGGGTCTGTGGGGGGGGGGCTCATAATCCACAGCTGTTGCTACGCCTACAGGCCCACCTTCCGGGCTGGAGAGTAGAGAGCAGTGTGACGGTGGGAATGGAGCCAGACTGGGTCGAGGCGATGGCTTTTGCCTGGTTGGCACGACAGACTCTGCGAGGGGAGAGTGGCAATCTGCCCTCCGTGACTGGTGCGGATCAATCGGTGATACTGGGTGCTATTTTTCCTGTAGAATCTTATTGGAAGCAACCATTGTGATAGAAACCTACTCCTGATGAGTATGAATTGAGAAGAGACACCGATGAAAACTAAAGCACGTGATTTACTGATTTTATTGACTGGACTGATACTGGGTATCTCACTGGCGGTTGAGCGCACGGTACTGGCAAAGCAGGAGGAGGGGGCGGTGGTACCGCTTCCTCTGACGGAACTGCGTGCCTTCAGTCAGGTCTATAGTGAGATCAAGAAGAAGTATGTCGAAGAGGTGAAGGGGGAGGAGCTGCTCAACAATGCGATTAAGGGGATGGTGAGCAGCCTTGATCCACACTCAGCCTATCTTCTGCCTGAGGCTCACGATGAGCTGCAGGTGAGTACCAAAGGGGAGTTTGGTGGCCTTGGTATAGAGGTTGGAATGGAGGATGGCTTTGTGAAAGTGATCTCTCCGATTGATGATACCCCGGCGCAACGGGCAGGGATGCAGGCGGGCGACCTGATCATCCGTATTGACGGGACAGCGGTGCAGGGGATGAGCCTGGGTGATGCCGTCAAGAAGATGCGTGGCAAGGTGGGGACTAAAATTGTATTGACGGTGGTACGCAAAGGAGAAGATCAGGCGCTTAGCGTAAAGATTATCCGTGATGTGATCCGTATTCGTAGTGTCAAGAGTCGGATGCTGGAGGATGGCTTCGGTTATGTGCGAATCAGCCAGTTTCAGATGCACACGGGGGAGAATCTAGAGGCAAACATCGACTCATTGATTGATGAGAATGAAGGAGAGCAACTCAAGGGGATGGTACTGGATCTGCGTAACAACCCTGGCGGGGTATTGAGCGCGGCGGTTAATGTCTCAGATGCCTTCCTCACCGAGGGTCTGGTGGTCTATACCGATGGTCGTATTGATGACTCCTCACAGAAATTTGAGGCGGATGGTGAGGATATCCTGAAGGGGGCACCGCTGGTGGTTCTGGTGAATAACGGTTCCGCATCGGCCTCGGAGATTGTGTCGGGGGCACTGCAGGATCATAAGCGGGCGGTTATTATGGGAACACAGACCTTTGGCAAAGGGTCGGTTCAGACCATCATGCCAATGCGCGATGGTGCGGCACTGAAACTGACCACGGCGCGTTACTTCACCCCTTCCGGCCGCTCCATTCAGGCCGAGGGGATTACGCCTGATATTGAGCTGGGTGACCTGAAGCTGGAGAAGCGGGATAAGGAGGAGAGTAACCACCGAGTCTCTGAACGTGATCTTTCTGGACACCTGAGTAATGGTGATGCTGAGGATAAGAGCAAGAGCTCCGATGGTGCTACAGATAAGCCGGAGAGCGGGGAGGAGAAGGCCGTAGAGGATGAGCCGGAAGTGGATGCGGAGAGTGCTGCAAAAGAGGCAAAGAAGAAGCTAGCAGAGGATGACTTCGTACTCTATGAGGCACTTAATATGTTGAAAGGGCTCCATCTCGTCCAGTCTGCGCGCTAGAAGAGAGCTGATTGATGAGTCAACCATCGGTACTCATTCCACTGGCTGAAGGTTTTGAGGAGCTGGAGGCGATCACGATTATCGACCTGTTACGCAGGGCAGAGATTCGGGTTGTGGTGGCAGGGCTAAGCGAGGGGGCCATCCGTGCCAGTCGTAATACCCTTCATCTGGCCGATATGGGACTTGATCAGGCACTTGAGCTGGCACAACAACAGCCATATCAGATGGTTGTTCTCCCCGGAGGGCTGCCGGGAGCAGATAACCTGAATAGTGATCCACGTATCCACAAACTGATTCATCGGGTGGCGGCGGACGGTGGCTATACCGCAGCGATTTGTGCAGCACCAAAGGTGCTGGCAGATGCCGGGTTGCTGGAGGGGAAGCGGGCGACCAGTTACCCTGGTGTACTGGATGGGAGTGGGGTGGAGATTGTTGAAGAGGCCGCTGTGGTGGTCGACGGTAAGGTGGTCACCTCTCGTGGGCCGGGCACCGCGATGGATTTTGCTCTGGAGCTGATTGAGCTACTGCTGGGTGCAGAGGCACGGCACCGTGTTGAGGAGAGCCTGGTTAGGAACCCCTGAAGCGCTCATTTACGACTGCCTCACGCCTATAGCGCCGGATATCTTTGGCTTAATCTTGAACGCTATCAACGCGACTCAATTCGCACCGGCTTAATCAGGGACTCCATAGATAACTTTATGACAGATAAAAGGAATTTCAGTGAAGCAGCAACTCCAACAACTACTTGAATTGGCCCTTGAGCGGCTTCAGGAGTCCGGTACACTCTCTCTGCAGGAGCTCCCTGCGTTACTGATTGAACGCACCCGCGACGCCAGCCATGGAGATTTTGCCACCAATGTGGCGATGGTGTTGGCCAAGCAAGCGAGACGTAACCCACGCGAGTTAGCGCAGCAGGTAGTCGAGGCATTACCAGAGAATAGTCAGGTCGAAAAATGTGAGATTGCGGGCCCCGGTTTTATCAACTTCTTCCTGGCTCAAAGCGCCTATACGGATATTGTTGCATCAGTACTGGAGCAGGGAGAGCGCTATGGCGAGAGTGAAGTAGGCGGTGGTGAGAAGGTGTTGCTGGAGTATGTCTCTGCTAATCCGACCGGCCCGCTCCATGTGGGCCATGGGCGTGGAGCCGCCTATGGGGCAGCAACGGCCAACCTGTTACGTGCGGCAGGCTATCAGGTCTGGCGTGAATACTACGTGAATGATGCCGGTCGGCAGATGGATATTCTGGCGACCAGTGTCTGGCTGCGTTATCTGGATCTCTGTGGCGAGCAGGTGACCTTTCCCGGCAATGGCTATCAGGGAGACTATATCTGGGACATTGCGGCCACCCTTCACCGGGAGCATGGTTCGCTATTTCACCACCCGTTCTCCAGAGTGATGGAGGGGGTGGCCGCAGATGGCCCCGAGGGGGATAAAGAGGCGCATATTGATGGGCTGATTGGACAGATGAAAGCACTGCTGGAAGAGGCGGAGGGCTATCGGCTGCTACACGCTGCAGCACTGGAGACGATTCTGGGAGATATTCGTCAGGATCTGGCTGAATTTGGTGTGGAGTATGATGAGTGGTTTTCAGAGCGCTCGTTGATGGAGGCGGGTACGGTTGATCAGGCGATTGAGCAACTGCAGCTGAATGGTGATCTCTATGAGGAGAAGGGGGCGCTCTGGTTCCGTTCTACCCGCTATGGCGATGAGAAGGATCGGGTGGTTGTGCGGGACAATGGGCTCAAGACCTATTTTGCCTCCGACATTGCCTACCATCTCAATAAACTGGGGCGCGGTTATCAGAAGATGGTTGATATCTGGGGTGCGGATCACCACGGTTATGTGCCGCGGGTGCGGGCGGCCCTCACCGCGATGGGGCAGGAGCCGGATACCCTGGAGGTGCTGTTGGTACAATTTGCCTCTCTCTATCGTGGAGGAGAGAAGGTACAAATGTCGACTCGCAGTGGCTCGTTTGTCACCCTGCGTGAGCTGCGGGAAGAGGTGGGGAGTGATGCGGCCCGCTTCTTCTATGTGATGAGAAAAAGTGAGCAACACATGGATTTTGATCTTGATCTGGCACGTTCTCAATCCTCCGATAACCCGGTCTACTATATTCAATATGCCCATGCTCGCATCCATAGTGTGTTGCGCCAACTGGAAGAGAAGGGGATGAGATGGGACAAACAGGAGGGGGTTGAGCAGTTACCACGGCTAGTGGAGCCCCATGAGAAGTCACTGATGGTGGCAATTGCCCGCTATCCAGAGCTACTGGAGAGTGCGGCACTGCAGCGTGAGCCCCATCAGTTGGCCCACTATCTGCGTGATCTCGCCCACGAACTGCATACCTATTACAATACGCACCACTTTATTGTTGAGGATCAGGGGCTGAGAAATGGGCGGATTACACTTATCTCTGCGGCAGCTCAGCTCTTTGTGAATGGGCTGACTCTGTTGGGTGTCTCGGCACCGAAGGAGATGTAAGAATGCGGCGTCACCACCCATCGTCCAACACTGTCTCAGGTTATCTCTCCGGAGGTGCGATGTTGTCCCTAGTGGTGATGACAGTGGCCCTTTTTGGTGGCTATCTCTACTGGTTGAAGAGTAGTTCAAGCTCGATTGAGTTGGCGAAGAAGCAGCAGTTGAGCTCACAGAAGCGGCAGAGTGGAGAGGATCAGTTTCACTTTGACTTCTTCTCGATGCTGCCGGAGGAGGAGTATATTGGTGTCGAGGAGAAGCCTGTCGTAGTAAAAAAAGGGGGCGAGAAGTCGAGGAAGTCGGAGCAGAAGCAGCCATTACCAGCGGCTCAAAAAGTTACCAAGCGCTCTCCGACCGGGAACTACCTGATCCAGATGGGGGCCTTCCGTAGCCAGGATTCAGCCGAGCAACATAAGGCTGAGTTGATACTGATGGGGATTGAAAGTGTCCAGATCAAGAGCGTCAGGAGCAGTAAGGGGGCGCTCTATCGGGTCAATGTGGGACCGTTCCAGAGTTTCTCATCTGCGGAACACCAACAGGCGCTCTTGAAAAGAGCAGGCTATGACTCTTTTCTCAAAAAATACAGTTCTCATTGATTGAGACAGGAATAATATCTATTAAAGTACTGTTTTCTCTATTTTAATGGTTCGATTCGTTCTGTTCTGAGACGTTCCCTCGTGTCAAAAAAACGTCTTGATGAGATAGAGACTGCGGCCATCACCCCCAGCCCCGTCCCACCTGCGATGAGAAAGAGAATGAGAATTTGGTATTTCACCGCCTCAATCGGGGGGGTGCCAGAGAGGATCTGACCCGTCATCATACCCGGTAGGCTGATGACCCCGGCAGCAGCCATTGCATTCAGAATGGGGATCATTCCGGTACGGATCGCCTCGTCCCGCAGGGGTCGAATTGCGGTTTGGCTCGGCTCCCCTAGAGCCAGGCGTGCCTCAATGATACGCCGCTGTTGCCAAATGGCGCTGGTGAGACGATCCATCCCCAACGAAATTCCATTCATGGTGTTACCGAGTAACATTCCCAGTAGCGGGATCGCATACTGAGGGTGGTACCAGGGGTCATGCTGAATAATGATCAGCAGGGCGAACAGCGCTGTGACCATCGATGAGAGAAACATTGCCACGGTTCCGCTGAAGTAGCCCCAACCTCCTCGTAGTCTGTACTGCTGTCGAGCCTGAATCTCACGTCCTGCCAAAAGCACCATCACGGTCGATAGGAGGGTGACCCAGAGTAGATTGCTGTGTTCAAAAAGGGAGTGCAATAGCAGCCCAATCAGCAGCAGTTGCAGGGTTGCACGGATAGCAGAGAAGAAGATTTTGCGCTCAAGTCCGGCACCGCTCCCATAAGAGAAGAGCATCAGCAACAGGATCACCAACGCTGCCAGAGCGAGGTCACTCAGTGAGAGTTGAACCAGTGTCTGGTTTATCGAGAGGTTAACCGTCTCCATGGTTGGACTCCGTAGGGGACTGAAGCTGACCCTGCCGCATGGGGTAGTGGCAACTGCAGCAGCGCATGAGTTGCTGACGGTCATGACTGACCCAGAGGATTGTGGTCCCCCGTTGCTGCTGATCCTGTAGTAGTAACTGCTCGATCTGCTGACTATTTTCTGGGTCGAGGTTGGCGGTTGGCTCATCGAGCAGCAACACCTCTGGGGTGCGGATCAGTTGCCGGAGAAGAGAGAGGCGCTGCTTTTCACCGCTAGAGAGTCGCTCGATCGACCAGCCCAGACTCTCTTCCCCAAAACCACACCGCTGAAGCAGGGAGGTGATCCTGCTGTTATCGACTCCTACAGGAAGATGATCACGAACCTCTGCTCCCCACCATTGGCTCTCAGCGGCGCAATAGGCGACCCGGCTGCGCCACTCTGTAGCGGGAATATCTAACTGGGATACCCCATTGAGAGAGATCTCTCCCTGATGTGGGTCAAGATCAGCAATGGTGCGTAACAGCAGACTTTTGCCCGCCCCGGAGGGGCCATAGAGGCCGATGCTCTGCCCACGCTCGATCTGTAGGTCGATGGGGCCAATGTGGAGTGTAACCAACTGTTTCAACATAAGCGCTTGCATAGTGGCTCATTCTATCGGATTGTAGGGGCTATGTTCATAGAAGCGACGGCTTTGGATGGAGAGAGCGCGTGTCATTAGCAGCAGTATATAGTCGGGCGCTGAGCGGTATAGAGGCTCCTGAGGTGGTGGTTGAGGTGATGTTGAGTAGTGGTCTGCCAGGAATCTCGATTATTGGTCTGCCCGAGGCGGCCGTGCGAGAAGCAAAAGATCGGGTTCGGGGGGCGCTGATCAGTGGTGGCTTTAAGCTCCCACAACGTCGGGTCACCATCAACCTGGCACCTGCGGACCTGCCGAAGAGTGGGGCGAGACTGGATCTGCCGATTGCACTGGGGATACTGGCGGCATCGGATCAATTGCCACTGGAACGGCTACAGAATTATGAGTGGATGGGGGAGTTGGCACTGGATGGTCGACTGAGGCCGGTGCGAGGGGTACTCCCTGCCGCCCTGCAGGCACGCGATGCCGGACGAACCCTGGTGGTACCGGAGGAGAATGCGGAAGAGGCGGCACACGTTGAGGGGTTGTCGATTGTGGCGGTGGGGACACTACAGCAACTGG
>JABHIC010000311.1 GCA_018671205.1 Gammaproteobacteria bacterium | reverse complement strand
TTTTTTATAGAGAAAAATAGTATTGCGCACCAGATAGTAGAGCCGCAGTGGTGAGTGGATCGCAATGTTTCTACCGATAATCGGCAGATGGATAAAGCGGTCACCAATCTGATGACGCATATGTGCATCACAAACCCCGTAGGAGAGATACCCCATCGAGCGTGCCCGCAGCACCCACTCGGTATCCACCAGATCGATAAAAAAGGCCTCATCCATCGGCCCGATCTGAGCCAGTGCAGGCAGCGAGATCAGTGACCCAGATGAGATCGCCTGATCCACCTCAATGAGTGGCGGCTGATTCCGGGTCGAGTGACAAGAGAACCGTTTGACAGCGAACCCATTGAAGCGTCGAAAAGTGGAGTGAATATCCTTGTCACGGCCATCGCTGTAGCGCGGCGCTACAGTGGCAATCCGGACCCCCTGCCCGGTTAACGTGGCCTCCGCCGATAGCAGCCTCTCAACCATATCGTGGTCAGGCAGTGAATCCTGATCCAGCAACAGGATATGGCTGAAGTGGTGCTGTTGCGCCCATTCGGCAGCCAGATTGTAACCACGCGCAACCCCAAGGTTCTCCGTCTGGGGGAGGTAGAGACAGTTTGGAAATGGCTGGGTGATCGGCTCTGTTACCTGCTGTACAGAGAGATCGGCTGCGCTGTTATCGACCACCAGCAGCTGGGCTGCCTGGGAATGGACACTGGATAAGAGAGAGTGAAGCTGCCGGGGCTCTGCGTAATAGCAGATAATAGCGATGCAGAGCTGATGGGGTGCTGTGGAAGAGGGGGTAGCCATAGTCTCTCGATACGGTTAACTCCGGGCACTTTTCCCCAGCAACCGAACCGTGAACTTACGCCCCTTAATTTTCCCCGCACCCAGTCTGGCGCAGGCCTGCTCAGCTCGTTTACGCTGCACGGCAACATAACTCTGGTGATCATGAATATCAATCTGCCCAATCTCACTGCCGGATAGTCCCGCCCCCCGGGTCAATGCACCCAGAATGTCACCGGGGCGCATCTTGTCTCTCTTGCCACCACCAATCAGCAGGGTACGGTAGTCCGGGGTCAGTGTGACAGCATCTGCGGCTGGGAGTTGTGATGCGAGCCGGAAGCTGCGCGACTCACTCTGGTAGCGTTCAGCTTTCAGACTCTCTTGTCCCGCAATCAACGTCACCGCCAGCCCCTCCTCACCGGCTCTTCCGGTACGTCCGATGCGGTGGATATAGGTCGTCTCATCGGCGGGCAGGCCATAGTTCACCACCATTCCCAGCCCCTTGATATCGAGGCCTCGTGCGGCTACATCGGTGGCCACCAACACCAGACAACTATTATTGGCAAACTGAGTCCAGACATCGTTGCGTTGGCGCTGATCAAGATCACCATGCAGTGCCAGAGCCTCAACCCCCTGTCGGTTGAGCTGCCCGGAAATCTCCCGGGTCTGCTGTTTCGTGTTACTGAAAATCACCACATTATCCGGCCTGTAGTGAGCCAGCAGCCGGATCAGAGTGGAGATCTTCTGATCAGGGGCGCTCTCATAAAAGAGCTCCTGAATCGGGTTGGCAGGCTCACTGCTACCTGTCTGCACCGAGATCGCATCACGTTGAATGGTACGGCTCAGTGTCAGAATCTGTTGCGGGTAGGTGGCAGAGAAGAGCAGCGTCTGACGCCTGGAGGGGGCGGCCTGAATAATGGCGTTGATCTCCTCAAAAAAACCCATATCCAGCATCCGGTCTGCCTCATCCAGAACCAGAGTCGTCAGCGTCTGGAGCGAGAGACTCTTCTTATTGAGATGTTTCAGAATTCGGCCAGGGGTACCCACCACAATATGAGGAGGGTGCTGGAGTGACTTCTGTTGCGGATGGAAGGGGACCCCACCGGAGAGGGTGAGAATTTTTGTATTTGCCGTCATCCGTGCCAGCTGGCGCAACGCCTTTGCTACCTGATCCGCCAGCTCCCGGGTTGGACAGAGAATCAGCGCCTGAAGCGCCACCTGCTCAACCCGGAGTCGCTCCAGCAGTCCAATACCAAAAGTGGCCGTCTTGCCACTGCCGGTCTTCGCCTGTACCAGAAGATCCTCTCCCTCCAGAATATGGGGCAGGGCGGCAGACTGCACCGCGGTCATGGTCGGGTATCCCAGCTCAGCCAGGTTATGCAGCATCGACGGGGAGAGGGGAAGGGTAGAGAAGTCGCTGTTATCCATTATGGTGTGCACTCTACAGGGGGAGGGGTAGAGAGTGCAATAATGTTATCGTGTCACTGGTTTATAATTTAGAATTATTCTAGGATTATCCGCTTCTCATCAACAAAACTGAACAATAGGATCTAACAACATGCTGGTAACCCCCATCCGAGCACTCCGTCCCGCCCCTGAACGTGCAGAAGAGGTGGTAGCCCCCCCCTATGATGTACTCAACACCGCCGAGGCACGGATCCGTGCCGAGGGTCGCCCCAACAGCTTTCTCCATATTTCCAAACCAGAGATTGACCTGCCGGAGGGGACCGACCCCTACGACCCCGCGGTCTACCAGAAAGGGGCAGAGAACCTGCAGCGGCTGATCGATGGAGGGGTATTGATTCGTGAACAGAAGCCCTGCTACTACATCTACCGGTTGCGCTGGGAGGGGCATATCCAGACCGGGTTGGTCTTCGGTGCCTCGGTCGCTGCCTATGATATCAACCGGGTGCGTAAACATGAGTTTACCCGTCCGATGAAAGAGGATGACCGGGTGCGCCAAATCACCGCACTGAATGCCCAGACAGGCCCGGTACTGCTCACCTATCGTGCCAACGATGGGGTAAAGGCGATCATTGATGAGGTGACTGCTGCTGAGCCGCTCTATGATCTCACCGCAGATGACGGAATTGGCCATACCCTCTGGGTGGTAGACAGTGATGCACAGATCAGCGAGCTGAACGGACTCTTTGACGCAATGGAGGCCCTCTACATTGCGGATGGTCACCACCGTTCTGCCTCCGCCTCGCGGGTGGAGAAAGAGCACCCGGCAGAGAGTGCAAAACAGTTCCTCTCGGTCGCCTTTGCCCATGATGAGATGAAAATTCTCGACTACAACCGCGTAGTGCGGGACCTCAACGGCCTTACCGTCGACGAGCTGTTGGCACAGACTGCGGCCTCCTTTGATCTGCAGATGAGCGCCGAGGCGGTGCGGCCAGCCAACCCCACCCAGTTTGGGATGTACCTCAATGGACAGTGGTACCGTCTCGACATCCATCCGGAGCGGGTGCCCGCAGATGACCCGGTAGCCTCACTGGATGTCAGCCTGCTCCACAGCAACCTGATTGAACCCCTGTTGGGGATCAGTGACCCACGGCGTGATGAACGGGTTGATTTTGTTGGAGGGATGCGTGGCCTGGCTGAATTGGAAAAGCGGGTCAACTCCGGAGAGATGGC
This sequence comes from Gammaproteobacteria bacterium, assembly GCA_018671205.1. GTDB lineage: Bacteria > Pseudomonadota > Gammaproteobacteria > Thiopontia. Next base: position 1,282 of record JABHIC010000311.1, on the reverse strand, counting down.
CGTGGCCTTTAGCCTCTACCCCACCACCATGGAGGCGCTGATGGATGTCGCCGATGCCAACGAGGTGATGCCACCAAAGTCCACCTGGTTTGAGCCCAAGCTGGCGGATGGACTGGTATCACACGTATTGGACTGAGTACTGTTGGGGGTAATTAACCTGGAGTTCTCTTTTTCTTGACGACAAATGCGCATAATATTTTACAAATAGCCATATCTGTGTAATATGTAAAGTATTTTAGGCTATATTTGATCAGCTTGCGCGTTATGGACTATAAACAGTTAGGACAATTTATTGCTCAGGCACGCAGGGGGAAAAACTGCTCCCAGCAGATACTCTCCGATCACCTGGGGATTTCGCGTGCAACCATCAGTGCTCTTGAAAAAGGGCGGTCAGGCGATGTGGGCATTCGTAAGGCGATGAAAATATTAGACTACCTTGGGTATGAACTGGTAGTTCGGGAGCAATCCCCATTTCCAACACTGGAGGAGTTGAGAGGTGACTGATCCCCTTCAGGTGTTTGTGGAGGGGCAGCAGTCCGGAATATTGCTGAAAGAGGAGGGTGAGTTTCTCTTCAACTACTCAGAGAATACCTCCCCGGAACAGTTCATCTCCCTAACGATGCCGGTGCGAGCCAAGGGGTATGTTCATCCTCAGCTGCATCCGTTTTTTGAGATGAGCCTGCCGGAAGGCTATCTGCTGGCAGTCATTAAAAAGCATTTTGCTAAACTCGTTGCAACCGATGATCTCGGTCTGCTGCATATACTGGCACCCGGAGTCGAGGGTCGGGTTCATTATCGTGAAAAACTGCACACTGGCCGGCCCCTGCTGAGGCTTGATCAGCTGTTGCATCCAGAGAGCGGGGAGCTTTTTGGTGAGCTGGTGGAGCGGTTCGCACTGCAGTCGGCAGTCAGTGGTGTACAGCCCAAGGTGCTGGCTCAGTTACAGGAGAAAGCAACACTCAAGTTAGGCCACTATATTGTAAAAAGCTGGGGGGAAGACTATCCACAACTTGCACTGAACGAGTACTACTGTATGCAGGCATTCAGGCTTGCGGATATCGATGTGCCGCCATTTTACCTCTCAGATGATGATCGGCTGTTTATCATGAAACGGTTCGATATTGCGGAAGATGGAACAACATTGGGCTTTGAGGATATGTGCGTACTGCAGGCCAAACAGCGAGATCATAAATACCAAGGCAGTTATGAACAGATCGCAAAAAGCATCAAGATCTTCACCTCCCCGCCCAACAAGGCCGAATCACTCCGGCAGGCCTTTAAA
>JABHIC010000040.1 GCA_018671205.1 Gammaproteobacteria bacterium | reverse complement strand
GGAGGGGGTGACGATACCCTTACCGTGGCGGATGATATCAAAGAGAGCTCGACAGTATTAACGGGAGCTGGTTCCGATACAGTGACCATCTCTGATGATCTTAAGGATAGCTCTACACTGAATACAGGCGCAGATAATGATGTTGTTAGTATTGGCGATGAGCTGAAGGGATCAACCCTGACCACTGGAGATGGGGATGACCAGATCACTATTGGAGATAAGATAAAAGATAGCTCCTCGCTGGATGCTGGTGCAGGAGATGATACGCTGACAGTAACGAATCATGTGGAGGGTAGCTCGACCGTATCGATGGGGAGTGGAGACGATACGGTAACGGTTTCAGGTGATCTGAAGGGCGGTTCAACGATTGATGCCGGAGATGGCAATGATCAAATCAATCTGGATAAAGTCAAAGATTCAGCAGATGTTACTGCCGGTGCGGGGGATGATACGGTTGTATTGACGGAGGTTGATTCTAATTATAGCGGATCAGTAGACCTTGGGGCGGGTAGTGATACGCTGACCATCCATGAGTCTATTAGTGACCTGGAGGATGCCAGTGCCAACTTTGATGGCCAATCGGGTGAAGACCACCTCGTTCTTGATAATATTAGTTCGAGTGACTGGAGTGATATACAGGAGCAGTTCAGTAATTTTGAAACTGTCACCTTTGATGATGGTATCCAACACACGATTGATGATGATGGGAATCTGGTTGTTGAAGAGGGTAACGGAACCGTCACTGTCGATGCGATCACAGCCGACGATATTATCAACGCCACCGAGGCAGGTGGAACGGTTAGTGTAACCGGTACAACCGGAGGGGAACTGGCTGAGGGAGATAGCGTCAGCTTCACCGTCAATGGAACGGACTATAGTGCCACGGTAGCAGCGGATGGAAGCTGGAGTGCCAATGTGGCCGGTAGTGATCTGGCTGCTGATACTAGCTTCACCGTCACCGCAACAGGGACTAATGATGCAGGTCACTCCATCAATGCAACGGCTGATTCAACACACACGGTAGACACAGCAGGAACCGGGACAGTCAGCGTAGACAATATCACAGCCGATGATGTCATTAACGCCGCTGAGGCAGCTGGAACGGTCACCGTAACTGGCACAACTGGAGGTGAGCTGGCCGAGGGTGATAGCGTCAGTTTTACCGTCAATAGTACGGATTACAGTGCCACGGTAGCATCCGATGGCAGCTGGAGTGCCGATGTGGCGGGAAGTGATCTCGCAGCAGATACCGAATTCACCGTTACAGCAACAGGCACCGATACAGCGGGTAACCCTATCAGCGTGACAACCACCTCGACCCATACTGTAGAGGGTTCAGGGGTTGAGTTGGATTATGAAGATATTGAGTCTGATCTTTCTACCGGAGCAGGTGATGATCAGGTAACCGTATCTGACGATATTACAAGCAGTGCCACGGTTGATCTGGGAGGGGGTGACGATACCCTTACCGTGGCGGATGATATCAAAGAGAGCTCGACAGTATTAACGGGAGCTGGTTCCGATACAGTGACCATCTCTGATGATCTTAAGGATAGCTCTACACTGAATACAGGTGCAGATAATGATGTTGTTAGTATTGGTGATGAGCTGAAGGGATCAACCCTGACAACGGAAGATGGGGATGACCAGATCACCATTGGAGATAAGATAAAAGAGGGTTCCTCACTGGATGCTGGTGCGGGAGATGATACCCTGACAGTAACAAACCATGTGGAGGGTAGCTCAACCGTATCGATGGGGAGTGGAGACGATACGGTAACGGTTTCAGGTGACCTGAAGGGAGGTTCAACGATTGATGCCGGAGATGGCAATGATCAAATCAATCTGGATAAAGTCAAAGATTCAGCAGATGTTACTGCCGGTGCGGGGGATGATACGGTTGTATTGACGGAGGTTGATTCTAATTATAGTGGATCAGTAGACCTTGGGGCGGGTAGTGATACGCTGACCATCCATGAGTCTATTAACGACCTGGAGGATGTCAGTGCCGACTTTGATGGTCAATCAGGTGAAGACCACCTCGTTCTTGACAATATTAGTGTGAGTGACTGGAGTGATATACAGGAGCGGTTCAGTAATTTTGAAACCGTCACCTTTGATGACGGTATCCAACACACAATTGGTGATGGTGGGAACCTGATTGATGGGGTAGTCGAGGGGGTTACCTACACAACAACCTCAGGTATTATCGGGTTGACCGATAGTGAAGGAGGGTTTGACTACTTTGAGGGGGATGATATTACCTTCACTGTTGGTGGGATCGTTCTTGGAGTAGCCACCTCGGAAGATGTAGATAATGGTCAGGTATTCCTTCAAGATATTGCTGATGTAGCCAGAACAGACCTCAATGATGAGTATGTTGAGAATATGGCCACATTCCTGCAGTCTCTGGATGACAATGATGATGCCTATGATGGAATTGTAATCACCGAAGAGATTCGTGAGGCACTTGCGGATGTGCAGTTAGATTTAAGGACGGCCTCGGAAGAGGAGGTTCAAAATCTGGTAGAAAGTGTTGGTGGCAGCTATGTTGATGAGGATGCCGCGATGGAGCATGTCAAGGATATGCTTGATGAATATACCGAACTGGATGCGGATGATTTTGAACAACGTGTTGCCGATGGTGATGAAGTCGCCAGTGTCCCTGAAGAGGCTGTTGAAGTAGTCCATGCTGAGGATGAAGTAGTCCGTAACAGTGGAGAGGCTGTTGAGGTAATCATTGCTGAGGATGAGGTGGTCCGTAACAGTGGAGAGGGTGTTGAGATAATCATCGCTGAGGATGAGGTGGTCAGTAACCGTGAGGAGGGTGTAGAGATCATCGTTGCTGGAGATGGGGTGATTAGCGAAAATGAAGTAGGTGTAGAGATCATTGTTGCAGACGATGAAAATCTACCAGAGGAGAGTGTAGTACTGGACAGTGAGGCGACCCCTGACCTGTTCGCGGCTGAAGATGCGGCGATGGATGAGGTCACCGATGATGCGGCGATGGATATCCTTGATGGTGAAGAGACCGAAGATATCCTCTTTGGAGAGGGAGATGACCCTCTCTTCAGTGAGCATGTGGGCAGTGATCTCTTTGGTAGTTCAGGGGTTGAATCGCTGGTGGGTGAGGTGAGTGAGAGCCTGCTGGATGAAGAGGAGTATGACTACCTGTTCGATGCAGAAGCAGAAGAGCCATTGATGGGGGTTGATGATGAGGCTGTTTATGGGGAAGAGAGTGCTGATGCCGAGAACGAACCTCTCAGTGACTTCTCAGTCGCAGACGAGGAGGCGCTGGATATCAGTGACCTGTTACCTGATGTGGAGCAGGATGAGATTAGTGAGTATCTACAGGCTACTGATGAGGAGTCCCAGGATGATACCGGTGTCACGGATAGTGGTACCGAGGTGGAAGAGGCAGCAACCGTGGTAGATCTTGGAAATCATGCTCCGCTGGGGGATCATCTGACGATAGATATTGGAAGCCTGAACCCGGTAGATATGGATGTGATCAAGTAAGGGAG
>JABHIC010000039.1 GCA_018671205.1 Gammaproteobacteria bacterium | reverse complement strand
CAGAATATTTTCCATATTATCCGCAATAACGGCCCACTACTGCTTCACCACCCCTATCAATCTTTTGCCAACTCGGTGGAGCGCTTTGTGCGAGAGGCCAGTACCGACCCCAAGGTGCTGGGGATCAAAATGACACTCTACCGGACCGCACCCGATGGCAAGTTGATTCGACATCTGATCCGGGCGGTACAGAATGGTAAGCAGGTGGCAGTACTGGTGGAGATCAAGGCCCGTTTTGATGAGGCTGCCAATATCCGTTGGGCGCGGGAGTTGGAGCGACAGGGCATCCATGTTATCTATGGTGTGGTCGGCCTGAAGACCCACTGCAAGACGATTCTGGTGGTGCGGCAGGATTATAACGGGTTGGCGCGTTACTGCCATGTCGGGACTGGAAACTACCACAGTGGAACCGCTCGTCTCTATACCGATTTCGGGCTGCTGACCCGGGATGAAAATATCGGTAAGGATCTGACCGAGTTATTTAATCTACTCACCGGTTATGGCCCCAAAGAGCGGGAGTACCGGAAGATTCTTACCTCTCCCAAAATGATGAAGCGGAGTCTGATTGAGAAAATTAATCGAGAGGTGGAGCACCAGCAGCAGGGCGAGAATGGGTTAATCCAGTTCAAAATGAATGCACTGGAAGATGCCGATGTGGTTCATGCGCTCTACCAGGCGGCCCAGGCGGGGGTCAAAATCGATTTGATTATTCGTGATACCTGCCGCCTGCGTCCCGGTATCAAGGGGTTGAGTGAGACGGTTCATGTCATCAGTATTGTGGGCCGCTTCCTTGAACATGGACGTATCTACTACTTCGGCAACAATGGAGAGGAGGAGTATTTTATCGGCTCAGCAGACTCGATGAAGAGAAACCTGGAGAGTCGTGTGGAGGTACTGGCACCCATCGAGGAGCCACACCTGCGGCAGGAGTTACGGATGATGCTCGATGCACAGCTTGGTGATCAGCGTGGTGCCTGGGAGATGCAATCGGATGGCAGCTACGTGCAGCGTCATCCGGAGGGGGCCTATCGCAGTGCCCAGCAGTTGTTGGCAGATGCATCAGAGAAGAGTATGAATGCCGCACTTAAGCACCGTGAGTCACAGATGCGTAGTAAGCTGCTTAACCGTTTCAAGAGAAGGCTTAAACAGGGGGATAAAGATTGATTCTGAGCACTATGGTGAGGGTTATTGTGGTTTGCTGCAGACGGTAGGGTACGATGAGTCATCTCTATCTGCTTGATGTGGTCATCTTGCTGGTTACAGCCGTGTTTGTGGTGCCATTCTCCCAGTGGGTTCGACTGGGTGCGGTTCCCGGTTTTCTGATTGCCGGGGGGATTGTCGGCCCCTCTGGGCTGGGGCTGATCAATAACATTACCGAGATCAGCCACTTTGCCGAGATTGGGGTTGTACTCCTCCTCTTTGTGATTGGTATCGAGCTGCGCCCTGCTCGCCTCTGGCAGATGCGTCGACTGGTGTTTGGACTTGGTTCACTGCAGGTGCTAGTGACGGGCCTGCTGCTGGTTATTATCACCCATCTGCTTTTTGAGATTCCGATCCGGGTATCGATTCTGGTCAGTCTGGCGTTGGCACTCTCCTCAACGGCTTTCGTGCTACAGCTATTGAAAGAGTACAAGTGTCTCAACTCAGTTTATGGGCGCACCTCATTCGCCATCCTGTTGCTTCAGGATCTGGCCGTGGTTCCCCTATTTGCACTGGTGCCTCTGTTGGCTATGACAGAGTTGAGTGTGGGAACGGAGGTTGGTTTGGCTGTTGTCGAGTCCTTGTTGATTCTTGCACTGGTGTTTGGAGGGGGGCGATATCTGCTCCACCCGATACTGCACCGGGTTGCCCTCTCGAAAAACTCGGAGATCTTCACCGCACTGGTGGTGCTGATTGTGTTGGGCACCGCTTTCCTGACCGAACAGATGGGTTTGTCGATGGCGATGGGGGCCTTTTTGGCAGGGCTACTGATCTCCGAATCCTCTTACAAACATCAGGTGATCGCGGAAATTCAGCCCTTCCGTGGACTGCTGTTGGGGCTCTTCTTTATGTCCATGGGGATGTCCCTCAATCTGGGGCTGCTGCTGGAGACCCCGCTGCTCTCCCTGGGGCTGACGGCACTGTTGATCAGCGTGAAAGTGGTGACCCTCTATCCGCTGGCACGATACTATGGATTACGCAGTAACCACAGTGCGGCAGTGTCGCTGATATTGGCACAGAGTGGCGAGTTTGCACTGGTGCTCTTCTCGCTGGCCTATCAGGCAGAGCTGCTCAATAGCGGACTGTTCGAGCAGCTACTCCTGGTGGTACTACTCAGTATGCTGGCCACACCACTACTGGCCTATCTGGCACAGCGGCTGGCGAAACGGCCTCAACCGGTCTGTGTTGAGTGTGATCCGGTGGAGCCACCGGTTGCCGCGCCATTGATCCTGGTTGGTTTTGGTCGTGTGGGTCATCGTGTGGGCGAGATCCTGCAGCAGGCGGGCCACCCTTTTGTGGCACTCGATAGCCGGGCCAGAGTGGTTGAGCGGGAGCGCAAGAAGGGGCATCCGGTCTTTTATGGGGATGCCCGCAACTCCGTGTTATTGCAGGCGGCAGGCATCCACAAGGCAGAGGCGGTGATTGTCACCATCAGCCAACCACGATCTACCCAGGAGTTGGTGCACTATCTGCGAGAGAGTTATCCAGAGGTCAGGCTCTACGCCCGCAGCCACAACCTTGACCAGTGTATCGCCCTGCGCAAGTTGGGTGCCTCTGATGTGGTTTCGGAAAATATTGAGGCAAGTCTGGAGCTGGCCCGGATGGTACTGGTCGATGCAGGGGGTGAGGTAGAGGTGGGTGAGGAGATCGTAGCGGCATATCGGCGTAACTACCACGCCCAGATTAGCGGTGAAATCGCGCTGAATGATGTGGAGTCGGTGGCAAAAAAATAGTATTTTTCTGAAAAAGTGCATTTTTAGGTAGGCAGATGAATATTGCAGCGGTTGTAATCATGGTTTGGTAAAATTTGATCGGTAGATGGCTCTCTGTGGTAATCAATGCAATTACGGACATATTTGCGGATATACGTGGATGGTGAATAAAATAAAGAATAACAGAAACAATGGGATATCTTTTATATGCTGTTGATGATCGATAACTACGACTCCTTTACCTACAACCTGGTTCAATATCTGGGTGAGCTGGGCGCGGAGGTGGAGGTCTACCGTAATGACCAGATCACTCTGGAGCAGATTCGTGCCCTGAGCCCGGAGCGGATCGTCCTCTCTCCCGGCCCCTGTACTCCGAATGAGGCGGGGATCTCTCTGGATGTGGTTCACCAGATGGCAGGGCAGCTGCCTATTTTGGGGGTCTGTCTTGGACATCAGACGATTGGGCAGGCACTGGGTGGAAAGATTGTCCATGCTGGGGAGATTATGCATGGTAAAACCTCAATGATTTACCATAAGAGGAGAGGGGTATTCAAGGGGTTACCTAATCCGATGGAGGCCACCCGTTACCACTCGCTGGTCATTGAAAAAGAGACCCTGCCGGAGCTGTTTGAGGTCACTGCGTGGACCGAGAAAGAGGATGGCTCGATGGATGAGATTATGGGCGTACGTCACCGGGAGCTGGATGTGGAAGGGGTGCAGTTTCATCCTGAATCAATTTTGACAGCAGAGGGACATGCGCTGTTGAAAAATTTTTTGCAAAGGTAGATAGAGGAGAGTAGGTAATGGAGATGCAGGCAGCCATTCAGGCGGTAGTTGAGCAACGTGATCTCAGCCAGGAGGAGATGCGCGCAGTGATGCGTACCATCATGACCGGTGAGGCGACTCAGGCACAAATTGGTGGCTTTCTGGTTGGGTTGCGGATGAAGGGGGAGACGGTGGATGAGATTACTGCCGCTGCCTCAGTGATGCGTGAGCTGGCCACCCCGGTCACTATTTTGGGTGAACATATGGTGGATACTGCCGGAACGGGTGGGGATGGGGCCAAGACCTTTAATATCTCGACCGCATCTACCTTTGTGATTGCGGCAGCGGGGGGGCAGGTGGCCAAACATGGGAACCGTTCGATCTCCAGTAGCTCTGGCAGTGCTGATCTACTGGAGGCGGCAGGGGTCAGGCTCGACCTCACTCCAGAGCAGGTGGCAAACTGCATTGATGAGGTGGGGGTCGGTTTTATGTTTGCACCGATGCACCATAGTGCGATGAAGCAT
>JABHIC010000038.1 GCA_018671205.1 Gammaproteobacteria bacterium | reverse complement strand
TTGGTTCTCCGAACCTCAGTGGCACCCACGACTGCCACGGTGCCCCTCTGGGGGATGAAGAGATTGCGGCTACCCGTCAGGAGCTGGGTTGGGATCATGCCCCTTTTGAAATCCCTGCGGATGTCTATGCCGGTTGGGACCACAAAGAGCAGGGAGCCACGGATGAGGCGGCCTGGAGCAGTCGATTTGATGCCTATAGCGCGGCATACCCTACCGAGGCCTCTGAGTATAAGCGCCGTATGGCAGGTGATCTGCCGGCTAATTTTGAGCTGGAGATGGACAAGTTTATTGCCCAGACTCAGGCAGATATGCCTAATATAGCCTCACGTAAGGCATCACAAAATGCGATTGAGGCGATGGGACCAGTGGTTCCTGAGCTGTTTGGCGGCTCTGCGGACCTCACCGGTTCAAATCTGACCAACTGGTCGGGCACTGTCAAGGTGACCCCGGACAATGCCGAAGGTAACTACATCTCCTGGGGCGTGCGTGAGTTTGGTATGGCCCACATGATGAACGGTATGGTGCTGCACGGAGGCTTTAAGGTTTACGGTGCAACCTTCTTTATGTTTATGGAGTTCATGCGTAATGCCTTGCGGATGTCTGCACTGATGAAGATTGGCACCATCTATGTTTACACCCATGACTCGATTGGACTGGGGGAGGATGGCCCTACCCACCAGCCGGTTGAGCAGCTGGCCACCGTACGTGCCATTCCAAATTTCCAGACCTGGAGAGGGTGTGATGCGATTGAGTCAGCGGTCTCCTGGAAGATGGCGATGTTACGTGGTAATGCGCCTACTGCACTGGTCTTCTCCCGTCAGAGCCTGACTCCGATGGAGCGTACACCAAAGCAGTTGAAAGATATTGAGAAGGGTGGGTATGTGTTGAAAGATTGTGATGGGAGTGCGGATCTTATCCTGATTGCAACGGGTTCCGAGGTGGGGCTGGCCGTGGATTCAGCGGCGGCAATGAGTGGCCGCAAGATTCGTGTAGTCTCCATGCCCTCTACGGATGCCTTTGATGAGCAGGATCAGGCCTACCGGGACTCTGTACTGACCCCAGGGGTGAAACGTGTTGCGGTTGAGGCGGGTGTAGAGAATGGCTGGCATAAATATGTAGGTCTTGAGGGTGCTGTGGTCTGTATGAGCTCTTTTGGAGAGTCGGCACCTGCTGGAGAGCTGTTTAAACAGTTCGGCTTTACGGTAGAGAATGTGGTTGCAACGGCGGAGTCGGTACTCCAGGGTTAACCGCCCCGCCATCCGCTTTCCCCATAAAGGAAGAGGGGGGAGCGGGTAACCATTTTTGTAATTTTGTAATTAAGGAGTGAAGAGACAATGACAATTAAAGTTGGAATTAACGGTTTTGGTCGTATTGGTCGTATGGTCTTCCGTGCGGTTTACAAAGAGGCAGAGTTCAGTGATATCGAGATTGTCGGTATTAATGATCTGCTCGACGCAGAATATCTTGCCTATATGTTGAAGTATGACTCTGTACATGGTCGCTTCGGGGGTGAGGTTAGCTCTGATGAGGGTAACCTGATTATTGATGGACGCAAAATTCGTCTGACTGCAGAGCGTGATCCGGCCGACCTGAAATGGGGAGATATTGGGGCGGACCTCGTCATCGATTCTACCGGCTTCTTCCTCACCGAAGAGAGCTGCCAGAAGCACATTGACGCGGGTGCGAAGAAAGTGGTTCAGTCGGCACCCTCCAAGGATGGTACCCCGATGTTCGTCTATGGCGTAAACCATGAGAGCTATGCAGGTCAGGCGATTGTCTCAGCGGCCTCTTGTACCACGAACTGTTTGGCACCCGTTGCCAAGATCCTGAATGATAACTGGGGGCTGAAGCGTGGCCTGATGACCACGGTTCATGCGGCAACAGCGACTCAGAAGACGGTTGATGGCCCTTCGATGAAGGATTGGCGTGGCGGTCGTGGAATCCTGGAGAACATGATTCCCTCTTCTACCGGTGCGGCAAAAGCGGTTGGTGTGGTTCTGCCTGAGCTGAACGGCAAACTGACCGGTATGGCGTTCCGCGTACCCACTTCCGATGTCTCGGTAGTTGATCTGACCGTTGAGCTGGAGAAAGAGGCCAGTTATGACGAAATCTGTGCGGCAATGAAGACCGCTTCAGAGGGTTCCATGAAGGGTACGCTGGGCTATACTGATGAGAAGGTGGTCTCTACCGACTTCCGTGGCATTGGTCAGTCCTCTATCTTTGATGCAGGTGCGGGCATCGCTCTGGATGGTACTTTCGTTAAGGTGGTATCCTGGTATGACAATGAGTACGGTTATACCTGCAACATGATGCGTTTTGTACTGCACGTGGCAAACCACTAAGCAGAGAGAAAAAATCAGCCCCCATTGTGGGGCTGAGTTTTTTGCAAACCGTTTTCGCTAAGAGAGTCAGCTTTGCAAAGAACCTTTCAGAATAATTTTCAGGAGTAGTGAAATGTCAGTAATCAAGATGACC
>JABHIC010000037.1 GCA_018671205.1 Gammaproteobacteria bacterium | reverse complement strand
CTCCCTTCAGATCTGCCAACCCTGCACGAGAACGAAGGAGTGCGGTACCGCCACCAGGAACCACACCCTCTTCAACCGCTGCACGCGTCGAATGGAGCGCATCCTCAACCCGCGCCTTCTTCTCTTTCATCTCGACCTCAGTCGCTGCACCCACCTTGATGACGGCAACACCACCAGCCAACTTGGCAACACGCTCCTGCAACTTCTCTTTATCATAGTCAGAGGTGGTGTTCTCAATCTGCTGACGAACCTGAATCACCCGTGCCTCAATCTCGTCGCCACTGCCTGCACCATCAATAATAGTGGTGTTCTCTTTCTCGACCAGAACACGCTTGGCTGTGCCGAGATCTTCCAGGGTTGTCTTCTCCAGAGAGAGACCGACCTCTTCAGAGATCACCTGACCACCCGTGAGAATCGCAATATCCTGAAGCATCGCCTTACGACGGTCGCCAAAACCAGGGGCTTTCACTGCGGCTACCTTCACAATACCACGCATGGAGTTGACTACCAGAGTAGCCAGCGCCTCACCCTCTACATCCTCCGCAATGATCAGCAGCGGACGGCTTGATTTGGCCACCCCTTCGAGGATCTGCAGCAGGTCACGGATATTGGTGATCTTCTTGTCAAACAGGAGGATGAAAGGATCCTCCAGCTCTGCACTCATATTCTGCTGGTTGTTGACAAAGTAGGGAGAGAGGTAGCCACGATCAAACTGCATCCCCTCAACCACGTCCAGCTCATTTTCGAAGGACTTGCCCTCTTCAACAGTGATAACGCCCTCTTTACCCACTTTTTCCATCGCCTCAGCGATGATGTTACCAATCGAATTATCGGAGTTTGCCGAGATCGCACCAACCTGTGCAATTGCACTAGTGTCCGTACAGGGCGTTGCCAGTGACTGAATCGCATCTACTGAAGCAATCACGGCCTTATCGATCCCCCGCTTGAGATCCATCGGGTTCATACCCGCCGCAACAGCCTTCATCCCTTCACGCATAATCGCCTGCGCCAGTACTGTTGCTGTTGTGGTTCCATCACCGGCAACATCAGAGGTCTGTGAGGCAACCTCTTTTACCATCTGCGCCCCCATGTTCTCGTACTTGTCTTCCAGCTCAATCTCTTTCGCTACGGAGACACCATCCTTGGTGATGGTTGGGGCACCAAAGGCTTTGTCCAGTACTACGTTACGGCCTTTAGGGCCCAGAGTAACCTTCACTGCGTTGGCCAGCGTATTCACACCAGCAAGCATCAGATGACGCGCGTCATCACCAAACTTTACTTCTTTTGCACTCATTGCTTGTTATTCCTTACTCTTAAAATTTAGCCTTCGATGACAGCCATGATGTCGCTCTCGTTCATCACGATCAGCTCTTCACCGTCTACCTTGATCTCTGTACCGGCAAACTTGCCAAACAGCACAAAATCACCCACTTTCACATCCAGCGCCTGGCGTGAACCGCTATCCAGTAGCTTGCCATTGCCAGCAGCAACAATCTCGCCACGACTAGGCTTCTCTGTCGCTGAATCAGGGATCACAATACCGCCAGCAGACATCCGCTCTTCTTCTGTGCGGCGAACAACTACACGGTCGTGCAGGGGACGCAAATTCATAACTCTCTCCTTAGTGTTGATAAATTTAAAAACTTTAACCCAGGAGAGCCTTTTTTAGCACTCTCCTCTGGGGAGTGCTAATCATAGGGACGGTCTGACTGAAATTCAAGAGAGGGGCGTCAATAGAAAAATCGATGCCTCAATAAAAAAATGGGCAATGGTGTAGCTTGGGGTGTTGCCTAGTGGAGCCGATGCTCCTGCTTCTGATGAAATTCACCCTCAACGGTGACCCCCTCTCTCTCACCAGCCACGCCCTCACTAGAGACTCCATGAGCCGCAAAGTTAATTGCCCCAGAACGGGAGATAATCCCCCCTACTGCCATCTTACGGGTCACCGGAAACAGCCCAAGGAAGCCGATAAAATCGGTCAGAAACCCCGGAGTCAGCAACAACGCGCCACTCAGCAGCAGCGCTGCCCCCTCCATTAACTGAAGCGCCGGGATTTGACCACTAGAGAGCTTCTGTTGTGCATCCATCCAGGTTGAGAGCCCCTGCCGCTTTAACAGTGAGAGCCCCATCATTGCGGTCATGACCACCAGCAGAATGGTTGGAACCGCCCCGATCATCGAGCCCACCTGCATCAACAGATAGACCTCAATCAACGGAATGGCAAGGAGAAGTACAAACAGTAGTTTAAAAGGATTCATGTTGGCTGCATTGTACTGTATTCTCTCTGAGTGATGGGAAACAACCTGCAACAGAGTCTTATTATCCTGAATAGCTGCCCTGACAGGGAGGTTGCTCAACAACTGGCCCGAAGGCTGGTTGAAAAGCGAGAGGCCGCCTGCGTCAACCTGCTGGATAATGTCCACTCTGTCTATCGCTGGAATAACGAGGTAGAGGAGGAGCAAGAGACACTGCTTGTGATTAAAACCACAGCGGCCTGTTACCCTGCGGTTGAGGCCACGATTCAACAGGAGCACCCTTATGAGCTACCTGAAATTGTGGCACTACCGATTGAACAGGGATCCGCCCCCTATCTCTCCTGGCTTGCCCACTCGACCAACACCAAAATAACCGATAATCGACAATAAACAACAGACACCATGAAACAGAAAATCTCTAGCCGCACCTCTCTCTCTCTCGTACCGCTGCTCACCCTGCTGCTATCTCTTATGGTCAGCAGCGTCTCTCTGGCTGAGCAGACCCCAATAGAGCAGCTGGGAGGGCTGATCGGCTCCTTTGGGCTGGATGCAGCCGACGATGATCCGCTCCACCCTGACAAGGCCTTTGTCTTTTCTCATCGTCCTCCAGAGGCGGGAACCATTGAGCTGCAGTGGGATATTGCGGATGAGCACTACCTCTACCGTAACAAATTCAAATTCAAACTCAGTGACGCCGTCAATCTATCTCTGGGAGAGCCGGAACTCCCCCCCGGCGAGCTCAAGGAGGATCAATTTTTTGGCACCCTGGAGGTCTACCACAACAGCAAGACGATTCACCTTCCGCTGATCCGGGCCAGCCGGGAGGCCGCCAGTGGCACCCTTAGGGTGATCTACCAGGGGTGTGCCGAGCGAGGAATCTGTTACCCACCCATTAGCAAGAGAATCACCCTCGACCTACCCGCTCTGCCTGACGATACCCCGGCTAATCCCTCTGCGAATGCCCCCACGCCAACCACTGGGAACGCAGCGGCTCTGGTGACAGGAGGGGCCACAACAACCCTGAGCGAACAGGATCAGATCGCCGCCTCACTCAGCAGTGGCAATACCCTGCTCACCCTGCTCAGCTTCTTTGGTTTTGGTCTGCTGCTCGCCTTTACCCCCTGTATTTTCCCCATGATTCCCATTCTCTCCGGGATTATTGTCGGTCAGGGAGAGGAGATCACCACACGCCGCGCCTTCACTATGTCGCTGGTCTATGTGCTGGCAATGGCGCTCACCTATACCTTTGCCGGAGTTTTGGCGGGACTGTTTGGCGAGAACCTGCAGGCCGCTTTCCAGAACCCCTGGATTCTTGGCACCTTCAGCATCGTCTTTGTACTTCTCTCCCTCTCCATGTTTGGTTTCTACGACCTACAGATGCCTGCCAGCATCCAGAGTAAACTGGCGAACGCAAGCAACCGCCAAAAAGGGGGATCACTCACCGGAGTCGCCATCATGGGGCTACTCTCAGCACTGATCGTCGGCCCCTGTGTGGCCGCCCCACTGGCAGGTGCGCTGATTTACATCGGACAGACCGGGGATGCCCTTCTCGGTGGCATGGCACTCTTTGCACTCAGCATAGGGATGGGGTTACCCCTGCTGGTCATTGGTACCTCCGCAGGCAAGTTACTGCCCCGCGCCGGGGGCTGGATGGATGCCATCAAGGCCATCTTTGGTGTACTCCTGCTGGCGGTTGCCGTTTGGATGCTGGAGCGTATCCTCCCCGCACCAATCACCCTGGCACTATGGGCCATGCTACTGATTGTGCCTGCGGTCTATATGGGGGCACTAGAGCCCCTTCCTAGCCCCAGCAGTGGCTGGAAGAAGCTCTGGAAAGGGGTTGGACTGCTACTCTTTATCTATGGCACATTACTGCTGATCGGGGTCGCGTCCGGAGGCAGTAATCTGTTTCAGCCTCTAAAAGGGTTGGGGGGTGGTGCAGGTTCTGTAGCCAATGAGCAGCACCTCACTTTTCAACAGATCAAGGGGGTTAAGGGGTTAGAGCAGGCCCTGGCCACGGCCAAAAAGAGCAACCAGCCCGTTTTTCTCGACTTCTATGCCGACTGGTGCATCTCCTGCAAAGAGTTTGAGTCACTCACCTTTACCGATGCCGGAGTACAACAGGCTCTGGCCCCGGCACTATTGATACAGGCCGATGTGACCGCCAACGATGCAGAAGATCAGGCGTTAATGAAAAAGTTGGGGATCTTTGGGCCACCTGCACTGCTCTTCTTTGACCGCTCGGGTCAGGAGGTAAGCAGTGCCCGCCTGGTTCAGTTCATGAGCGCTGACCAATTTGCCGAGCATGTGCGTACAGCACTCCAGTAACCGATGCGCCTACAAAACTATTTTTTACTGATCGCTCTAACCCTGGTTGGACTGATGACGCCCTGGTCCCCATACGGGGGGCTTCCACTGGCAGAAGCGGCACAGCGCGCGCCGATACAGCTTGAGCTTCCCCCCACAGCACTGACCGATCTACAGGGGCTCTCTCAGCCACTGGATCAGTGGCGAGGCAAGGTCGTCATAATCAACTTCTGGGCCACCTGGTGTCCCCCCTGTCGCAGAGAGATCCCCGAGTTTATTGCACTACAGCAGGAGCTGGGGCCAAAAGGGGTACAGTTTGTCGGGATTGCGATTGATGCGGCTCAACCGGTTCAACGCTACGCAGAACGACAGGGGATCAACTACCCGACGCTGTTAGGGGAAGAGAGAGGGATGGAGCTCTCCATGCAGCTTGGAAACTGGGGCGCTGTACTCCCCTATAGCGTCATTTTCAATCGTCAGGGGGCGCTGGTCCACTACCGAACTGGCGCAATCAGTCGCTCTCAGTTAAGGAACTATATTTCACCACTGCTATAGGGTGCCTCTAAGGGTGCCTCTAAAAATATCCCTTTTAGGTTCGAACGCACCCTATCTGGACGCGATCCGTAACAAAAAGTAGACAACTTCGCTGGTCTGGTACACAATAGCCAGCGCGTTTCAGGGACAATCACACTCACCACACACTGACTTAGAAGGATTCATGGCAACCATTCTGGTTCTCAGCGGCCCCAACCTAAACCTCCTGGGTACACGGGAGCCGGGGCACTATGGCAACGAAACCCTATGCAGCATTATCCTGCGCCTGCAAAATGAGGCCGAACAGGCCGGGCACAAACTGGAGTCCCTGCAAAGTAATGCTGAGGCAGATCTGATTAATCGCGTACACCAGGCCAGAGAGGAGAATATTGACTATATTCTACTCAACCCTGCTGCCCTCACCCACACCAGCATTGCCCTGCGAGATGCTCTGCTTGGGGTAGAGATCCCCTTCATTGAGCTCCACCTCTCCAATACCTATGCCCGCGAGTCTTTTCGCCACCACTCCTATTTTTCCGATATTGCACAGGGCGTGATTACCGGGCTTGGCCCACATAGCTACTCACTGGCCCTACAGGCTGCTATCCGCGCCCTGAAACCGGAATCAACCAACAAATAATTATCAAGGACAACCATCATGGATATTCGCAAAATCAAAAAATTGATTGAACTACTGGAGGAGTCCGGCATTGCAGAGATAGAGATTCAGGAGGGAGAAGACTCGGTTCGCATCAGTCGCTACGGCTCTGCTCCACCCATGTTTGCAGCGGCGGCACCTCAACCCGCACCCGTTGCAGCCGCCCCTCAGGTCGCCCCTCCCGAGGCTGAAGCTACCCCTAGCTTCAGTGGTCACGAGGTAAAATCACCAATGGTCGGCACCTTCTACCGCTCCGCCTCTCCCGGTGCAAAACCCTTTGTGGAGATAGGAGATCGTGTCACAGCCGGAGACACCCTCTGCATTATTGAGGCGATGAAGATCCTCAATCAGATTGAGTCCGACGAATCCGGGGTAGTGAAGGCTATTCTGGCCGAGGATGCCGATGCGGTCGAATTTGAACAGCCTCTCTTCGTGATTGAATAACCCCTGCTGAACGGAAACCGACAAGATGCTCGATAAAATCGTTATTGCCAACCGGGGCGAGATTGCGCTTCGTATTCTTCGTGCCTGTAAAGAGCTGGGAATTAAAACTGTTGCGGTACACTCTACCGCTGACCACAGCCAGAAACATGTGCGTCTGGCCGATGAGTCCGTCTGTATTGGCCCCCCACCCTCAACCGAGAGCTACCTCAACATTCCGGCGATCATCAGTGCCGCAGAGGTGACCGATGCGATGGGAATCCATCCCGGCTACGGCTTTCTCTCGGAGAACGCCGACTTTGCGGAGCGTGTCGAGCGGAGTGGCTTCCGCTTTATCGGCCCCAAAGCAGAGACCATCCGTATGATGGGCGATAAGGTTGAGGCGATCAAAGCGATGAAGAAGGCGGGTGTACCCACGGTACCCGGCTCTGATGGACCACTGGGTGAGAACGACAAAACCAACCTGAAGCTGGGAAAAAAGATCGGCTACCCCGTTATCATCAAGGCAGCAGGGGGCGGCGGAGGGCGCGGTATGCGTGTGGTTCATAGTGAGGCCACGCTACTACAGGCCATCACCATGACCCGAACTGAGGCCGCTACCGCATTCAATAATGATGTGGTCTACATGGAGAAATTTCTTGAAAATCCTCGTCATGTAGAGATCCAGGTACTGGCAGATGAGCAGGGGAATGCCATCCACCTGGGAGAGCGAGACTGCTCCATGCAGCGTCGCCACCAGAAAGTGGTTGAGGAGGCTCCGGCTCCCGGCATCCGTGAGTCACTGCGTAATGAGATCGGAGGCCGTTGTGCCAGAGCCTGCCAGGATATTGGCTATACTGGAGCGGGTACCTTTGAGTTTCTCTATGAAAATGATGAGTTCTACTTCATTGAGATGAACACCCGTGTTCAGGTGGAGCATCCAGTCACTGAGATGGTTACCGGGGTTGATATCGTCCGCGAACAGTTACGCATCGCATCGGGTGCCTCACTCAGTTATCGTCAGGAGGATATCCAGCTTAACGGTCATGCCATTGAGTGTCGAATCAACGCTGAGGATGCCCGCACCTTTATCCCCTCGCCGGGTAAAGTTACCACCTACCATGCCCCCGGTGGGATCGGAGTACGGGTGGACTCTCACCTCTACACCGGCTATTGCGTCCCCCCCCACTACGACTCAATGATTGGCAAGCTCATCGCCTATGGTGAGAACCGGGATACCGCAATTGCACGGATGCGTACTGCGCTGGATGAGATGATCATTGAGGGTATTCGTAACAACATCGACCTCCACCGTGACATTATTCGGGATGGAAACTTTATAGCGGGTGGTGCCAATATCCACTATCTGGAGAAGAAGCTGAACCTGTAGGTGGCTGTAAGAACACACGACAACAGACGAGAGGATAGCCTTGCCCTGGTTCCAGATACGACTGAACAGCTCACAACGAGAGGCAGAGCCTCTCTCAGACCTTCTGATCGAACTGGGTGCAGCCTCAGTCACCTTTGAGGATGCCGAGGATCAGCCGCTGCTGGAGCCTGCCCCCGGTGAAACCCCACTGTGGGAACAGGTGGTGGTGATTGGACTGTTTGACGCCGACTCAGGCCAGGCCTCCATTCGCCAACAGCTCTCCAGACAACTCTCCCCCGCGCAGTTATCCACACTATCCATTGCAACGCTGGAAGAGCGGGAGTGGGTCCGCGCCTGGATGGATGATTTTCACCCCATGCAGTTTGGAGAGAGGCTCTGGATCATCCCCTCCTGGAGTAAGCCGGTTGAGAAAGAGGGGGTCAACATCCTGCTTGATCCCGGCCTCGCCTTTGGTACCGGCACCCACCCCACCACAGCACTCTGCCTGCAGTGGCTCGATGCTCACCCCCCCCAAAACCGGTCAGTAATCGATTATGGTTGTGGCTCCGGCATTCTCGCCATTGCCGCCGCCAAGCTGGGAGCCAGCCACGTCTATGGTATCGACAATGACCCTCAGGCACTCACCGCCACTGCAGATAATGGAGAGAAAAATGGTGTCTCCGAGCTGATTCAAGGCTTTCTCCCCAACCAATTTCCACCACAGCGACAGGTAGATCTGCTACTCGCCAACATCCTCGCCGGGCCACTGATTGAGCTGGCTCCGCTACTCGCTGACCATCTCCCCCCCGGAGGGGTAATTGTCCTCTCTGGCATCCTCAGAGAGCAGGCGGATGAGGTGATCGCCGCCTATACTCCCTGGTTCAAAATGAATCCCCCAACCTTTATCGAGGCGTGGACTCGACTGGATGGAGAGAAACAGATAGCATCCTAATCCAACCATGAGCGCAAAAACTGGAATTTTAGTCACCAACCTCGGCACCCCGGACAGCGCCACACCCGCTGCACTACGGCGTTACCTGGCCGAATTTCTATGGGATCGCCGTGTAGTCGATATGGCACGCATCCCCTGGTGGCTTATCCTCCATGGAGTCATCCTCCGGGTACGTCCGGGAAAAGTCGCCAGGGCCTACCAAAAGGTCTGGACTGAACAGGGCGGCCCTCTGCTGGTGATCTCCCAGCAGCAACGTGCCGCTATCGAGCAGCAGCTACAACGTCAGCTCAACCAAAAAGTACCGGTGGTACTGGGGATGCGCTACGGCAACCCCTCCATCGCCTCTGCGCTGGAGTCACTGAAAGAGAGCGGGGTAACGAGAATTATCGTCCTTCCTCTCTATCCGCAATACTCAGCAGCCACTACGGGCTCCACCTTTGATGCGGTCTCCCAGACCCTGCAACAGTGGCGCTCCATCCCTGAACTCACCTTCATCAGCCACTACTACAACCACCCCGCCTATATCGATTCACTGGCCAACTCAATCAAGGATCAGTGGAAAGAACGCAGCCCCGCTCAACAGCTTCTTCTCTCCTATCACGGCCTGCCACTACGCTACCATCAAGCGGGAGACCCCTATCGTGAACAGTGCGAAGCGACAACTGTGGCACTGGCAGAACAGCTTAACCTCAAAGAGGGGGCCGTGCAGATGCTCTTTCAGTCCCGCTTCGGGGGTGAAGAGTGGCTTCAACCCTACACTGATGAGACCCTGCAACAGCTCCCCAATCAGGGGATAGAGCGGGTTGAGATTGCCTGTCCCGGGTTTTCTGCCGACTGCGTGGAGACGCTGGAGGAGATTGCACTACAGAACCGTGACCTCTTTCTACAGTCCGGTGGGAGTGACTACCACTATATTCCGGCTCTCAATAGCCGGGATGACCATATCCAGGCCCTGACCGAGATTCTGCTTGAACGCTGGTAGATCCAGAAGGGTGTCCGAAAATAGAGCACCCAGCAGACCTATCGTTGCGATCAGCCGCTGCCTGCTAGGGGAGCCCGTGCGCTATGATGGAGGAGATAAAGAGCAGCCTGAACTCATCGCCGCCATTCAGCAACAGTGTGAGATTCTTCCGGTCTGCCCTGAAGTAGAGGCAGGGCTGGGCATCCCCCGCCCTCCGGTAAGGCTGGTCAAGAACAGCGCACAACCCCACATGGCTATTGCGGCGATCGGAAGAGATGACCCAACTATCGATATCACCACCCCGCTCCAGCTCTTTTCGACCCATTTTTGTAAAAGCGCTCCAGCACTATCGGGAATGATCCTCCAAAACCGCTCCCCCAGTTGCGGCATCGATGACACCCCATACTACTCACTTACCGGAGTACAACAGGGGCTGGGTGATGGTCTGTTCACTGCAACAGTGAGAAATGCATATCCCACCCTCCCCCTTGCCTCTCCTCAACAACTCAGCTCACCCACTGCAATCGCCCACTTTTTGGCACAAGTTAAAAGAGGCCACAGCAGAGGAGCCATCGTGTGACACTACTGAGATTAGAGGGGATTGAAAAACAGTACCATCAGGGAGAGGTAAAGATTACTGCGCTCCGCGATATCCATCTTGAGATTGAGCAGGGAGAATTTGTTGCGTTAGTCGGCCCCTCTGGCTCTGGAAAAACCACCCTGCTCAATATCATTGGGGGGCTGGATCTTCCCGACCACGGCAGGGCTCTGATCAACGATACCGATATGAGACAACTCAGTGAGGCCCAGCGCTCCCGCTTCCGGCTGCATCAGATCGGTTTTGTCTTTCAGGCCTATAATCTGGTACCGGTGTTAAGTGCCATTGAGAATGTTGAGCTGGTGATGGTACTGCAGGGAGAGACGCGACAGAGCAGCCGGGCACAAGCCACCCACTATCTGGAGCTGGTGGGGCTGGGTGAGGTGATGGATCGAAGACCCGCCGCACTGAGTGGTGGTCAGCAGCAGCGCGTTGCGGTGGCCCGTGCCCTGGCTGCTGGCCCCTCCCTGGTACTGGCGGATGAACCCACCGCCAACCTTGATTCAGAAAATGCAGGTGCGCTACTGGACCTAATGGTTCACCTTGCGAATGAGGAGAAGAGCACCTTCATCTTCTCCACTCATGATGAGCGGGTGATGCAGCGTGCGAAACGGATCATCACCCTGCAAGATGGTTCGATCCACCGGGATCAACGTGCCCGGCAGAGCTAAGTTGTGATGGGCAGCCGTGCAGTGGGACTCGTGATGCTGCTAATACTACAGCCGAGCGATCACGCAGCAGCCATCAATGGACGCCTCTCTCTTTTGGGCACTTCCGACAGGATACAGAGTAGTTATCAGCTGGGGTTGCGATTGATGGCCGAGCAGCGAGAGGAGAACCATGAGTGGATACTCCACCTTCGCACCATTCAGCAGCAGCTGAGTGGGGTCAGCAGTCAGAGAACACACTCCAGTGCGCTCTTTCGCTACCGCAGAGGAGGCGGCTCCCTCTCGGAAGAGCATAACGGAGAGAGCAGCAGATCACGCTACTATGAGTTCGACCGTGCCTTTTACCGGCATGATTTTGATCTCGCCACCCTCTCCATCGGTCGCCAACCCATCGACTGGGGTAGTGGCCGTTTTTGGCAACCCACCAACCTATTCGGCAGCTTTACCCCCACGGATCTTGATACTGAATATAAACCGGGGATCGATGCCCTCAATCTGGAGTGGTTCCCAACCCCCTATAGCGCACTCAGCATGGTTTATGCCTTTGCCCCCCAGCAGCAAAACAGCGTTGATAACAGCTATGCATTCCACTTTCGTCAGCCCATCGGCCTGGCCTCAGAGATGACATTGGCAGGGGGAAATATTAACCGCCACAGGATGGTGGGTGGCTCCATTGAGAGCAGCTGGGGGGAGAGCGGTTGGTGGCTGGAGGGGCGCTATGCCCGACAGAGAGAGAGCCGTGAGAGCGCCTTTCTCTGGGTCGCCGGTATGGAACGGCGCCTGAGCGAGAAGACACTACTTCAGCTCGAATGGTATAACAACAACCGGGGAGCCAGCAATGAGCAGGCACTCGCAGCAGTAGCCCAAGAGCCGCTAATCACCCAGGGGCTTCAGCTACAGATGAGTAGAAACCTGTTAGGGGTCAGTCTGAACCAGACCCTTACCCCACTACTGAATGGAAGCTATACCCTACTCGCCAGCCGCCTTGAAAGTGGACAAAAGAGCCATCACAGCTCCCTGCTCCACCAGCTCAGCCTGAGCTTCTCAGTCAGCGATGAGTCGGACCTACTACTCTCTCTGACCCGGGCCACGGGCCAACCTGCATCTACAGGCCATCATCCACAGTCCGAGTTTGGCCACCTGCCGGACAACCTCACACTGCGTCTGCGGCTCTATTTTTAATTTACAATGAGGATTCGAGCAGACAAAAAAAAGGGCCACCTCTGAAAACAGAAGTGACCCTTTTCTCTTCGCAGGTATCCGCTAAGGCCTGCTAACCCATCCAGTTCTCTCAACCAATGTCGATGACTGGATGAACCTCTTATTTACTGAGCAGCAGGAGCAACTGGGGCTGCTGGAGCATAAGGATAGTAAGAAGGGCTAGTCTCAGTACGCATATCAGCGTTGCTGTTCATACGAGCATTCTCAGCAGCATCCATGTCAGCCTGCATATCGGAAGAACCCTTACCAGAAGCATTTACTGTCATGCTGAAGTTACCCTCTGCGTCACCATGACCCTTACCTGCGCCACGTCCCTTTCCGTCAAATGCGCCGTCTGCTGATCCAGTTCCGTACCCGGACTGGTTGTCATCACCACCAAAGAAAGCAGAAGCACTAGAGGCAACAACTGTAAGAGCGATAGCAGCAATAATTTTTTTCATGATCAATATCCTTTAAGTTAAATTTTTTATGTTGATTAATAAGCTATTTGTCAGGTTCATTTCACAACATCAATCCCCTCACAACATGGAAATCATTATAGAATTATATTCTTGAATATTAAAGCAGATATAACTAATCCACCTATAAGAAAGAGCACAGAGATATCTGCCAACTACTCACGAAGCTGTGTCGTGAGTGACTCAAACTCCCGCTGGATCTGTAAATTCTCGAATGGAACCAGCTCTGGAACCTGAATAGAGACCACCTCATTAAACAGGTTTCTGCTCTTCTCCATCAGCAACGCCAGATCCGCAGAGACCGTTACGGTCTGATAGGTATTGAGTGAAACCCGGTAATTTTGTTGCACCTTCTGCAGTGCAAGGTTAATTTTTTGCATATCCTTTTGCAGGATCTTCCGATAAAGATCCAACACCTTGAGCGTATGTTTCTGGGTCTTGAGGTTATTAGTATAGATCTGACGGTAGCTCCCGGCAGAGTCCATAATCAGGGCCACGGTTTGATCGATCAGGGCCTCATTCGTATCACGAAGCTGGTCAACTTTTGTGATATATACGCCTCCCAGCTTCTCGATATATTTTTTCTGGATATAGATCTGCAGCTCAAGCAAAATCACATGCATACCATAATATTTCCTGGCAACGGCAAGATTCTCTCCACTGGCTATGGTGGCCGCAGAGAACTGCTGGGTTAATTCGGCAATCACCGAGAATGCGGTGGTCATCCCTACAATATCATCCACATCCACTCTCGATAGAAGCACCTCAACTTGCTCACGGTTCAGCGCTAGTCCATAACCAGAGAGTCGCTCTCTAACCTGACGAATTAAAACCCGGCGCGACTCTCCATACGCCTCTACCTCGCTCTCATGCTCTGCGGCTCGCTCTATTAGCGTTGCTCTCTCTTTACCCGCAGCCAATACAGCCTTTGCCCTCAGCGCCGAAGCCCGCTCTTCTGACTGCCTGATTTTGACTTTTAGTTGTTCGAGCGTCTGGCGCTCCTCTTCAATTTCGGGGTCGTTCATCAATATCGACACATCCCGGAGGATATGTGTGATCTTCTCATCATAATCCTCTTTCGTGCTGCCAAACAGACTCCGTTCCGGGGCCTCACCTTTTTCCAGTTTCAGTGCTGTGATCTCTTCAAACAGCTCCTGCACCTCATCCCACAACTCCAGTGCCCGCTCTCTTGGAATATCTATCTTCTCTTCGACACTCTGGCTCACCAGCCCTTTCACTCGGTCGGTTGTCGCGTCTACTGTTGAGTCCCACCCCTCTTTTGTGGCCTCGACGGTCGAGCTCCACCCCTCTTTCAGAGAGTTCTTCCAGTCGGCACCCGCTGGCTGAACCAGCACCAGTCCCAACAGTAAAATGAGTCTATCCATAATCGATATAGTGTTTATTGATGATGGCTATGAGCGGTTGAGCTGCTCTGCCAGTGCCATCTGCACCTCTGCGATATTGATACTTTTTTTGAACTCTCTGCGGATGTCATCCATCCCATGAATATGCAGTGTCAACACCGAATCGTTAAACCCAAGACCGGCTGTCTCAATGGAGAAGGATGTAATGCTCCGGTATGGAATAGATAGAAACTCTATTTGGGTCCCGGTAATCCCCTGCTTATCGACCAAAATCACTCTGGAGTTTGTGAAGACAAAGTAGTCCCGGATGAGCTTGTAGGCTTTGGTAATCTGCTCCCCGGACGCAAGTATGGGCCCAACCTCATCTTCTATCGCCTCAGCACTTATCTCTGAGGCATTGCCTGTAATCGCCGACATCAATCCCATTTTGTTAATCCTCAATCTGATCCATAAATAATTAATCTTTTATATAGTAGCATAGTCTCGCTGCTCCCAGAAACTATGCTGCCCCATCCCCAGATCACACCGAAGGGGAAGCATGGCTGCCTCAATATGGTCAACGCGCCTTCTGAGCCCCCAACTGCTGATCCAGAAACTCACGCGTCTTATCAAATGATTTTGTATAGCCCCGGGGAAGCTTCACCTTGTTCTTCTCCGCAACCTTCTTCGCCAGGGCCTTCATCTTGCTGGTTGGAGGGTTTGTCCTGGTGCTGCCCTCAGCGCTCCCCCCGCTACTGCTGTTACGAGGGTTAGCCCTGGCTGCGGCCTGAAACTGATCCGCGCTGGAGGAGGCTACCAGCTTCACCATCCAGCCATTGATCTTCTCCATAAACTCATCAGCATCTGCACCATTTTCAGCAATCTCACTCATCTGCTGCTCCCACCAGGCGGTCACTGCCGGGTCTTTGATCCGCCCCGGAATGGAGTCGATAAAATTACGCCCATGATCGGTGGAGAGGAGCTGTTTCCCCTTGCTTTGAATATAGCTCCGCTCTTTGAGGGTCTCAATCACCGAGGCACGGGTCGCCTCGGTGCCAATACCGGCAGACTCTTTCAGCGCAGCCTTCACTTTCGGATCTTCCACATAACGTGCGATACCCGCCATCGCCTTGATCAATGTCCCCTCGGTAAAACGGGAGGGGGGCTTGGTCTTCTTATCAACGGTCTTGGCCTCACTACACTGTACGGACTCTCCTCGCTTCACCTCTGGCAGAACAACCTCTCTCTTGCCAGAGGGCAACACGGCTCTCCACCCCTCGACCACAACCTTGCGACCCTTGCTGACAAACTGCTCTCCGGCACAATCCAGCCGAATCTCCAGCGCCTGGTACTCATAATCCGGAAAAAACTGCGCCACATAGTGACGGGCAATGATCCCATAAAGGTTTTTCTCAACCTCAGAGAGGTTCCCAAGGTTCACCGTCTTGGCAGTGGGGATGATGCCGGTGTGGGCGGTCACCTTCTTGTCATTAAAGGCCCTGGACTTACGTTTCGGATCTGCCCCCTTCACCAGACGAGGATTGACTTTTGCTATCGCCGCCAATACCCGCCCCCCGTCAGCATGCTGCCCCTCGGCAAGATAGCCACAATCCGTACGTGGGTAGGTGGTGAGTTTATGCTCCTCATAGAGACGTTGCGCGGCATCCAGTACCTGCTTGGCCCCATACCCCCATTTTGACGAAGCCATCGTCTGTAGCGCAGAGAGTGAGAACGGGAGCGGGGCACTCTCCTTTTTCTTACCCCGTTTCGTCCCTTTAATCGTCCCGCTCTGCCCCTCAACTTTCGACTGAACTGCCTCCGCAGTGGCTCGCTTCAGGCAGCGCCCCTCCGCATCGGCTTCCTCCTCCTTTGGAATCCAAAACGCAGGAATAACGCCATTGATATGGTCAAATTGTGCGCTAACAGCAAAGTGGTCGAGCGGTACAAAATCCTCGATCTGTCGATCACGCTCTACGATCAGGTTCAGTGTAGGGGTCTGTACGCGCCCCACTGAAAGCACTCCACCCCCACCTGCCCTCTGGTAATCGAGGGTATAGGCGCGAGTTACATTCATCCCCAGGGTCCAGTCACAGCGAGAACGAGAACGGGCCGCCAGATAGAGTCCTCTATATTCTGAATTGGGTTTCATTGCATCCAGCGCACGCTGAATCCCCTCTCGGGTCAGGTCTTGCAACCAGATTCGATATACCGGCTTGCGACAGTTCATCTCCTGCAAGATTTCATCAATCAACAGCTGCCCTTCACGGTCGGGGTCACCCGCATGAACCACCTCACTCGCACCCTTGAGCAGATCACGAATCACTCTGAGCTGTTTAGTAACATCCTTGCGAGGGTTCATAATCCACTTTTCCGGGATGATTGGCAGATCCTCTTTGCGCCACACCTTACCCCCCTTCTTAGTGGTTGGCAGATCATCCGCAAGATACTCATCAGGCATCGCCTGCTCATACATGTGGCCAAATGCCCAAGTCACCACCCATCCGCTCCCCTTGATACAGCCATTGCCCTTGGAACCACCACCGAGCACATCGGCAATGGTTCTGGCAAGCGAGGGTTTTTCAGCAAGATATAGTTTCATGTTCAGACCGATGATAGCAACAGCAAGAGCCCCTTTGCATGCCTTTTCCTGAGAATAGCCGTTTAAATGATACAGCCCCTACAGAGACGAATGTTGCGCAAATTAGCCATTCCGTATATCCTTGCGCGGCTTCAAATGGAGAGATGGTCGAGTGGTCGAAGGCGCACGCCTGGAAAGTGTGTATACGGAAACGTATCGAGGGTTCGAATCCCTCTCTCTCCGCCATTTACTTCATATATCTCATTAATAATTAAAGATAATATACGCAAATTACCGGCCCTGTTCCACGTTTCATTGTGACTTGGCCGCCTTCAATCATCTGATTGTTGCACTCAGCACTATCCAAACCCGCTATATTCTGACTCATCCCACACAGAACCCTCCCCGCCCTGCCGTTGACCATGGCCACTCAAACATCAGCACAGTCCCATACTGACATCAAAAGGCGTGAACCACTACTGTGTGCTCTGCATATAACTTCCTTTATGTTGCAACAACACCTCCAGGAGAGCAGCATTAGCAAGCACCTGAGATACCAAGGATTAGCAATGAAACAGATCATCAAAATTGTACTGATACTTACTGCACTGCTGACAGCAACTGTAGAGGCTGCTTATATCAAGGTTGACGCTGCTGGTAATGCTCTGCCTGACTCAGCTACATCATGGTCATGTGTCTATGACGATGTGAATGAGTTATTGTGGGAGGTAAAGACGGATGATGAGGGGATTCATGATAGGGACAACACTTATCGTTGGGGATTAACTGCCACAATGAGACCCGCAGGAAACAGTATAGGGAACAGTTATGGAGACTGGGACACCTTGGTAAATGGAACCAATAGTGAAACTCTCTGTGGCCTAAGTGATTGGGGAGTTCCATCAATAGATCAGTTGCGTGATCTGATGGTGACAGAGCAGGTTCGGCCCAAAATTGATACCGCTTATTTTCCAAATACAGGACCAGAGTGGCAATATTGGTCGTCCTCGCCCTATACCGGCTATAGTGTCAGTGCATGGTTGTTAGCGTTCAGCAACGGCCACGCTGGCCCTACCTTACGGACCAACTATAGATCTGTCAGGCTGGTGCGTGAGGGACAGTTGTTTTTGTCTGAGCCGCAGGCGAATTTTTCCTTAGCCCCCCCAAATGGACAGGCACCCCTTACTGTAACCCTCGATGGCTCTGACTCAGTCGCTCCGACAGATGGCACAATTATAAGTTATGCTTGGTCCAGCTCTGATGGGAAAACTACCTCTGGAGAGGCCGCCCGCCTCACTTTCACAGATCAAGGTAGTTACACCATCACTCTGACGGTAACCGATGGTACTCAGCAGACGGCATCCAGCAGTCAAACTATTACGGTTTCTGCACCCAATGTTGCTCCAACAGCCTCCTTCACAGCATCACCATCATCGGGAAAGACACCATTGACTGTTACACTCGATGCTTCAGGTTCTAGTGACGCTGATGGCAGAATATCCAGCTATGCTTGGAGTATATCAAATGAGCAGAGCGCATCAAATAGCGCCACTTCATTAGCCTTTGATACATGGCATCCATCACCTAGAACCAGAGCAGAAAGAGCAGAAGGTCTTTCTGCAAACAGAAGAGGTTCATTTGTCTTTGATTCTGCTGGTGAATATATTATTTCGTTGACCGTAACCGATGATAATGGGGAGAGTGCCAGCACGTCACAAACCATTGCTGTTACTGCTAATCAGACTCCTGTGGCATCCTTCAGTTATACCCAGTCTAATGATTTAGGTATAGGACCATTAACAGTTTCAGTCGATGCTTTAGATTCTAGTGATGCTGATGGCACCATTGCCAATTATGCCTGGTCCGTCTCTGATGGGCAGAGCGCATCAAATAGCGCCGCCTCATTTGTCTTTGACTCTGCTGGTGAATATATCATTTCGTTAATAGTGACCGATGATAACGGGTTAACAGCAACCGCATCAGAAACAGTAACGATTAGGATCAATGAAACACCAATTGCATTATTTTCTCTTTCTGAAACCGCAGGGAAAGCACCTTTGACTGTTGCTGTGGATGGCTCTGGTTCTAGTGATGGCGACGGGTTGATTGTCAGTTATGAATGGGAAACATCAGATGGGCAACAGTATGTTGGTAGCACTGCTATGTTTACATTCGATGAGGCTGGCGCCCACAACATAACATTAACTATAATTGACAATGAAGGTGCTACAGTATCAATAACTGAGACAGTAAATGTAAGCGAATTCTCTTATGTAACAGATATATATAATGCTTCATCAGGAATTCTGGAAATCCCATCTGTAAGTGTAGATGGGTCTATTTATTCAGTTAAAATGCTTCATCTGGGCGACTTGAATTTTAACGTTACAGAGGCACAACCATGCGCTAGCAATTGCCAATATTTAGATGATGGAGATGTATACAATCCTTTATCAGGTATTTTGGAGATTCCGTCAGTCAGCGTTAGTGAAGAGATTTATTTAGTTGAAATGATCCACCTAGGCAATTTGAATTTTAAAGTTAATAATGTTCAATTATGTTCCGGCAATTGTGAAAACAAATCCATTGTAGATTATTATACCGACACTTATGAGTTTAAATGGGAAAACGAAAATGATGACAAGACATATACTGACCTTGCTTTTTCATTAAGCTCAGATGGAACAGGATCACTTTTGGCCGTAAGATCATATTCATTCATAGATAATTCAGTAGGCGCTTATAATCCTGACAGATTGCATTACACATTTGTCAAAAGATCATATAATTTCACTTGGTCAGTTAATGATGGAAAAGCCATATTCAATATTGGAACAGGGGAAAACTGGCGCACATCATCTAATCACTTAGAATACTTGGACAATAAAGATTTCAGCTTTGATAGGTATAATGATAGGGTTTTTTTGTTTTCACCAAACAATGTTTACGGAGATAAATTACAGAAAACATTCTTTTATATGTCAGGAAGCTCTTATCCTCTTTCTAGTGGCAGATCTCAAAATCAATATAAATTCCCGGAGAGATTTCCAGATAATCTAGTAAGCGGCGACAGTAGTGACGGTAACAGCACCGAAAATAATGATTCAAGCAGCTCAGGAAGCTACTGTGCAAGCGGGACTGATCAACCGTATGGAGAGGTTCAGATTGATACTCAGTGCCAAACTGCCTGTTACTATTTAGGAGTAGGGAATACGGCTGGAGCACAAACTTCATGTGGAATTTTAGAACAATACGAAAGTTTCATGAACATGAGAGCTAGTAGTTGTGGTGCGTGCAGGTAAAAAATGTATGAACGTCTTCGAGGTTGTAAAATAAGGAGCATCCTACATGAATGTCGCCTATTTTTTATCTGGATAACACTAAGTTGGACAGTTCAACATAAGAGCAATCGATAGTGCCCAACAGAGAAGTCACAGCTTCCCAGACATCATGTCCGGTAACTTTCCAGCACAGTAGCTACAGGATTTTCACTGCTCAGGTAGGGGGAGAAGATTGCGGATTGAGGGTTGTTCTACTTAAAACAGAGTAACATAAGTCTGGCTGAGTGGAGATTTCTCCGTCTCAAACGGAACAATTAATTGCGGGATAATCCCGTATTTAAATACCAGAAATTCTGGATAATAAGACCTCGCGCTCAAGCCCAACACTGCTGATGTGGCGGCATTCAAAGGTGATCGTCATTCACCTTTGAACACCGCTACGGTGGCCTCATTGCTATGCCCTCAGCTAGCCATAGCTTCCTGTTACTATTACATCAAAATAGACATGATTTTATCCATAGATTTTTCATCATAGGCAGCTATTAACATGAACCGTCCATTCGACTCCACTGATCATTTTTTAAACGCCTTTAACCGTGGCTTCAAACCACTACTTGATACCGGACAATTAGGCACATTCATTTTAGTTCTGGCTAATTCCAGTTTTGATGCCAGGCTCAAAACAGAGCTACAACGTGATATTGACCATGTTTTCCACACACTTTATCGCCGCTTTGAAGAGCAGTTGCTCGGTGGTGAGATTCCACCTGAGAGTGATGAAGATCTGTTGGTCTTCCTCAAGATTGCTACCGTCGGGATAGACCGAATCTCCAAGAGCGAAACCCGAAGAATCGGGAACTGGGAGGTACAATTCAACCCGCTACGTGCCTTCCGTCCACGACGCATTGCTGCTGCTGTAACAGAGGATGTTGCACTCCCATTCTGCAGAGAAAGTTTCCATTTCAACAAACCTTTCATGGACAAGGAGATCTTTTGGAGTGGCTTACTAGAGGGTAAAACCATAGACCTATATTACAATAAGTACCCTTTCACACAAGCCCATGGACTACTGGTACCAGAACGAAGCAAAGAAAGCCCACAACAGCTCACCGAAGAGTATCACCACTATCTCTGCACCTTGGCCTCCACACTGGAACAGACACTCCCAGGCTGCGGTTTTGGCTACAACAGCTACGGTGCCTATGCATCAGTCAATCATCTCCACTTCCAAATGTTTATGCGTGAACATCCATTTCCCATCCAGCACTCACAATGGCAACATCAAGGAGGGGAGGTTTCGTATCCTGCCCACTGTTACCGAACATCCCACCCCCCTGAAGCATGGCAATTGATTGAGCAGTGTCACCAGAACCACACTCCGTATAACCTCCTCTATATTGGCGACTCCTGCTATATTCTGCCCCGAGTCCGACAAGGCAGTGATACCCCACCACATTGGAGCAGCGGTTTCTCTTGGCATGAAATGGCTGGAGGCATGTTGACCAGCAGTCACACTGGTTTTGGAGAGGTCTCTACTGAATCCATCGGACAGTTGTTACAGTCAGCCAGCACTACTTTATAACGGGCACCGCCTCTAACCAATATTCACGAGAAAGGGCTTAACTTGGGTGTGCCGTATGGGTTGACCACGTCATTGTCGAGTGGCTGATGGAGAATTACGTGGTTGTACTGATAGGCTCACAGCCCGATAGCGGCTATAATAATACTCATAGACTGCTGTGTGTAGAGGGAAAATGATACGTTGAGGGATCGGTGTACCCGAATGTCACCGGAGCACGCCAAAAAACAGAAAAAGTGGAGGATTGTGAGCTGAATCTACGCAGATTGGCTGCAACCAGAATTGAATCCAGAAAAGTGAGCGTTTTTCAGACTCTCCTTAAGGTAACAGGCATAGATTAGATGGAAGAACATATTGCATGTAACGGTCTGAAGACACCGATTCTCGTGGTGG
The DNA here is from genome assembly GCA_018671205.1 of Gammaproteobacteria bacterium. Classification (GTDB taxonomy): domain Bacteria; phylum Pseudomonadota; class Gammaproteobacteria; genus Thiopontia. Next base: position 6,243 of record JABHIC010000037.1, on the reverse strand, counting down.
ATGATAAAAAAGAGAATCTCTATTCGTTCAAAACTATTCTTGGCAAAGCGGGACTCAAGGTGGTGACTGCCCCCTCTGGTACAGAGGCACTTAAATACTTGCTGAGCAACCCCGTTTCACTGGTACTGCTGGATGTGCAGATGCCTGAGATGAGTGGCTTTGAGACCGCGCAGATGATTCGTCAGAATAAACGTTACCAAGATCTGCCTATTGTATTTATTTCGGCCACTCAGAATAGCGATGATTTTGTCAAGCAGGGTTTTTCCGTGGGCGCGTATGAGTATCTGAGTAAACCGGTTGATAACCAGATTCTAATCAATAAGGTGAAGCTCTTTCGGACGCTCTATTGTCAACAAAAAGAGCTGGAGGCTCGTTTCCTGGCTGCCGAGGCGCTAAATGATGCACTGCAGAGTAATGAAATATTGCAGGTGACCATAGATCAGCTCAATCAGGCACGCCTTGCAAAGGACGAATTTCTCGCCTCCATGAGTCATGAATTGAGAACTCCGCTCAGCGCTATCCTTGGTAATGGTGAACTTCTCTCCAAAACTGATCTCGATGCAGAGCAACAAGATTTATTGCACTCCATGACCTATTCCGGGGAACACCTGCTGAGCCTGCTCAATGATATTTTCGACATATCGAAAATAGAGGCCGGTACGTTTGAGATTGAGCCCACACCTTACGACCTGATTGAACTGCTCGACCAGATCGAGCAGATGTTTATATTACGTGCTCAAGATGCGGCACTGGGGTTCTCGTTTGAGTCTAACCTCCAACCTACACACCAACTCTGGGGGGACTCAAAGCGGATTGGTCAAATTCTACTCAACTTATTAAGCAATGCCTTCAAATTTACCGAAAAGGGGGATATCACACTCAAATGTTGGGAAGATGGTGAAAAGCTCTACTTCTCAGTCAAGGATACCGGTATTGGTATGTCGAATGAGGTCGTGAACCGTCTGTTCAAACCCTTCGAGCAGGCCGACAACAGTATTTCACGCCGCTATGGTGGCACTGGTCTGGGGCTCTATATCTCTTATTCTCTTGCCAGCATGATGAGAGGTCGTATCGATGTGAGTAGTGAGGAGGGTACTGGAACCCGCTTTGTGCTCTCCCTCCCCTACCAAGAGAGTGATCTACCTATAGATAGAGACAAGGAAAAACAGCCAGACTTTTGTGCTTCTTTTGTGGGCAATATCCTGATTGTAGAGGATATACAAGAGATGCAGCTGTTTGAGAGTAGGTTACTACAAACCATGGGAGACATTACGGTGACCGTGGCCAGTGATGGTAAGGAGGGTATTGAGAAAGCCTCGAAGGGAAAATTTGATCTAATCCTGATGGATTTGAAGATGCCCATCATGGATGGTCTGGAAGTAACGCGCAGGTTGCGTGAACAAGGCAACCAGACCCCTATTGTGGCTCTCACCGCCGATGTGATGCAGCAGCATAGAGATGAGCTCTTCCGTGCCGGTGCAGATGGCTTTTTAGGAAAACCGATCGATAAAACAGAGCTGAGAACGGTATTGAGACAATATTTAAACGCCGCGAACACTGATCAGAGAGGTATTGCCCAATCTTCAGAAGAGCCCGTAACTGAAGGAGAGGCTGTTGATCCCAACGACACCGATAGCTCAGCCCCGGTTTTGGTGGTTGATGATGACCATAATGTGTTACGCACCTATCAGACCATATTCGAGAAGGAAGAGGAGGAGGTCGATGCATCCTTTAATAACCTTCTGGATCTTGTGGAGGGGGGCTCCCAAAAAGAGCATGGTGGAGCAGAATTCTCTCTGATAGTTGCTAATCAAGGTGCTGAGGGGGTGAAGCTTGCTCGTCAGGCACTAGAGGCGGGCCGTCCATTCTTTGTAGCTTTTATCGATATGCGTATGCCACCAGGAATTGATGGGCTGGAGACCGCAAAACAGCTACGCGCCATTGATGAGCGGATCTTTATTGTCATCGTAACGGCTTACTCGGATACCGACCACGAAGAGATCCATCAACAACTGGGGTACGGTTTCTTCTATCTAAAGAAACCTTTTGCGGCAAGTGAAATCCATCAGCTTGCACGAACCCTCAAGCAGCTGTGGCAGAACAGTACCCCTGTTTCACTTTTGGCTGAACCTGAACAGAAAACGGAGCTTCAACAAGAGGCACCGCAAACAGACACACCAAACGTCAAGCAGCCGACCAAAGAGGCACACAGCCAGGTTCAGGGACGAGTGCTGGTTGCTGAAGATACGCCAGAGATGCAACTGCTGATAAAAAAGGTGGTTGAGCGAAGTGGTGCCACGGTGAGTGTGGCAGAAAATGGTCAGGAGGCGATTGAGGTGGCACTACAGGATAGCTTTGACCTAATTCTGATGGATATGCAGATGCCCATTATGGATGGCATTGAGGCAACCGCTCTATTGCGAAGCATGGGCTATGATGAACCCATTGTGGCGTTGACAGCGAATGTGATGCAAAAGGATCGTGACCGCTTCTTCGAGGCGGGGTGTGACCAATATCTAAACAAGCCTATCAATATGTATGCGATCAATGGCGTGCTGCACCAATACCTGACGGAAAGTGGTCAGGTGGAGGAGAGAGAAGTCAGCGTGGTTGACGATGAGATGAGATCAATTTTCTTGGCGCGGTTAGCGGAAATAGACCAAGAGCTGACCCAGCTAGAGGGGACGGAGAGCTGGGAACAGCTACGGCTGATCGCCCATAACATGAAAGGGAGTGGTGCAACCTTTGGCTTTCCAGAATTGAGTAAACTGGGCAGAGAGGTTTGTGATGCCATTGATAACAGTCAACACGATTCTCTCCCCAGGCTGGAGGGGAAATTGATCGCAGAAATCAGTAAAACACTCATACGAAGCGGATAGTCTCAGCCACCCCTCTATCCTGCGGGGCCCCTTCTGTGGACAGTTTACCCATAGTTGCCCACCAATACCCGTACCCTCCACGGATCAAACCAACTGACACTTCACACATACAGAGGTGGCCCCTCATCATCCGATAGAGAAGACGGAAGGTCTATACATATTTCAGCCCCTCTGTCCGCTAATCACCGTAGAGGCGATATTGGAAGAGCTGAAAGGAGCAATCCTCGATAACATGTAACAATCAAATTGCACTATTGATTGTCGACTTTCCGTATAGCCGATCAGCTTTATAAATTGGCTCGACTCCTGCAACAGACTTGTTATCGAAAAACAGTGACAGCTTATTGACAGGAAAAGAGATGATTACGGCCTTCAACCTAAAGACAGATGAAGAGATTAAATTTAATGGTGGAACAACCTCACTATGGGCGGTTTGCTATGCGCACTGTGAACAGAAGAACCAACTAAACAGATTAATTCGCTCCGAAAAAGAGGGTAGATTCATCGATTATGCAAAGAAACTTCCTGTTTCCTTAAATCAACGGGCCATTACCTGTGGTGATTGGTGCGCCAAAAGGTAGTTCCCTGAGTTTCAGTTCAATCTGACCCTCCGTACAACTCCCCCGCCCCACTTAATTGATCCCTCACCCACCCCCTCAAATGCGGTGGCTCCAGCACTTCAACCTCTGATCCAAAACTAAGCAGCCAGCGTTTGAGCTGTTTGGTCTCACGGATCTTCACCGAAACAATCACCCAGCTATCCTCGAAGGGTCGTAGCCCCTGATTGTGCGTTAACGGTGTCTCCCGCAGTACCTGGATCACATCCTCAGTGGCCTTGAACTCCAGCTTGATCCATTCACCACTATTGGAGTCGAAAGGCCCCTGCGTGTAAATGTAGTTGTCGAGCTTGAACCCCTTGGGCACCTCCACCAGCTCCTCTAGCTGCTCCGCTGAACGGAACCTGTGCAACGCAAAGAGCAGAACCTCTTCACCCTCCCCTTCCGTTGCTACGAGGTAGGTGACGCCATCACGGAAAACAATACCGAGCGGACTGATCGTGTACTCTCTCGACACTCGCACCCCCATTTTCAGATAGCGCCCAGTGAACTTTCGATCCTGAATCAGTGCATCATAGATAATCCGCAAGATCTCCTCATCAATCTTGGGCTGGATCAGTCGCTGCATTCTTGGCGCAACCCGCACCTTGTTCATCCATGCATCAGGATTACCTGATTTCCTGAGTACCTCCCGAGCCTGCTCAAATTGCTGCGCTAGAAACCCGGTAATGGACCGAGGCAGCTGGTCATAGAGAAAACGCTCCACAACAAACATCGTCAGTGCAGTCTGTGGCGACATCCCCGGCAGATCAACCATCTCAGCATGTTCGGCCCACTGCCAATAGGTGGTTCTACCCTCTCTGTAACTACGCAGGTCAAATAGTGTAGAGAGCGTATTGAGGTCACGCTGAACGGTGCGCAGATTAATCTCGTGCCCGGAACCGGCTAACTGGTCGGTCAGACGAACCACGGTGATCGAGCGAGGTGCTCTGGGAACCAGACGTAACATCTCAATCTGGCGCATTGTCGCTTCCGGCATGATTATATCTCCTCTTAGTCTCTCGACACTATTTGTCGTTTCGGTCAATTAGAGCACTTATTCTCCACAGGTTCTCTATTTACACATTACTCTGTCATTAGTGCACATTTCTGCTCGACATGATTTGTCGTCTTTATAATATAAGATTTCCCCTCAGGCAACAGAAGGGAGAAAATCATGCCCAGTGAGATAGATGAAGCAACAAACATTCAGCAGCAGATCCACAACGAGATGGAGAAACATGGGCTGCGTCCCGGAGCCAACATCACCGTAGTGGGTGTAGGTGGCGCTGGCCGCAATGCCATTCGTAATATGCGAGCACTAGGGATCGACCAGATGGCCAATCTGGTCACCATTGATACGGATAGAGGATCTGACCGTGAACGCTACCCAAACCGCAAGAAGAGAGCCGATGAGAGCCAGTAACTCCTCACTGGACGAGGAGCTACTGCAGGTACCTACCTGGATGCGGTGGCAACAGGAGAAGACAACACCTCAGCCTGACCATGCCTCTCCTGTATTAGTGGTCGGTCTAGGTGGTGCCGGTACTCGCTTCGTAGAGTGGCTGCAGCACCACCCAATCGATGGAGCCGATTGCATTGCAGTGGATACCCACGCCGCCAATGGCTCCCCCATTGAACGTGCTGGCCGCAGAGTGAGGGAAAAAAGGTCTGAGAGAGAAGAGAGAGGCATCGCACCGCTGATCCTCACCCTTAATACCAAATCAGCCGAGTGGGACCGGCTGAGCAACAGAATTTCTCCATATAAAGCAATCGTACTCCATGTGGGGCTTGGCGGAGGTGGCGGCTCAAAACTGGTGCCACTGATTGCCAAGGCCGTCAGAAGAGCAGGGTTACTGCCAACCGTCCATGCCACCACCCCGTTCCGTATGGAGGGGAATGAGCATACTCGCTGCAGTGAGAAGGCCGTGCTGGAGCTGAAACGAATTTCTTGTCCTATTTTCACCTTTAGTAATGAAAGCAATACCCATCTGCCTTTGGAAGATGGTTTTGAGCTAGTCAGACAACTTTATCGGGAAGAGGTTATTAAGGTAGCAGAACCCTATTTATCTAATAATTTAGACCATCGGGGTAAAGCTGGCACTGACTAAGCTTGCGTCAGTGCGAAGCACGCTGGAGCACCGTTGAGTAGAGGTGCTCAGCAGCTGGTACACTACCATGATGAATAGAGCAGAAGAAGCATGGAGTGCCTTCCCTGATACAGCAAAGCAGGTGATCCTACACAATGTATGGTGTGGTAACTGTCGAGGTTCTACAGAAATAATCGGCTATGAGCCTGTAGCCAACGGTAAATCTCTTGTACTTGAGGGAGTATGCAGTAAATGCGGCCATCGTGTAGCAAGGGTTGTCGATGATATTCATCTGGATTAAGCCATGAGCATGATCACTAACACTCAGTATTGGACTACATTGCTATGTGGTGCAACAGTGATCGCCTGCACTCTTACCTGGGATATATGAGCCCCAATGATTTTGAACAACAGAAACTAGAATTGAAGAAAATGGCTTAATTGGGTGTCCAGTTTCAGTTGACCACGTCACTGAAAGCCGCCATTGTTGAGCTGGATAATGCCTCAGATGAGGTGATTACGTTATAACTGTGCAGAATAGACAATGTAAAGCACTTTAAATACTTTACATCCTACTTTACACTCATAACATGAATATACGCTATAAGCTTGCCCCATCCATGCTCAGCGACCTGCTGGAGTTTTACCAAACCTCTACAGCACTGGCACACCAGCTAG
>JABHIC010000310.1 GCA_018671205.1 Gammaproteobacteria bacterium | reverse complement strand
CTCAAGAGGCAATCGATCATCTGAACGAGCTGATGGAGCGACTGCCGACGCAGACGAAGCGGACTGAGGAGCAGAATAAGCTGCAGCAATACTCTTCGCCACACTCTCATGCGTTTACTGTGTCATGGGTAGCAAACCTGCAGGAAGGTGACGTGGTGCTAGAGCCTAGTGCGGGGACCGGAAATCTGGCAATTCATGCACTGAAGGCCGGTGTTGCCCCAAAGAATATTCATGTAAACGAGATCAGTGATCGTCGTCATGCGCTGCTGGGTAGTTTGTTCGAGAATGTAACCAAGGAGAATGCGGCGCATATTGATGCGATTTTGCCTGGTGAAGTGAAACCTACTGTAGTGATCATGAATCCACCATTCTCTGCTGATGTGAACAAAGCAGGGAAGAAAGATCTCCTCGTGGGAGGTCGCCATGTAAAGGCTGCGTTAGAGCGCCTAGAGGATGGGGGTCGGCTGGTAGCGATACTTGGCAAAGGGATGGCAATGGATCGCCCCTTAGTGAAGGAGTGGTGGGACGGCATTATGGGTGATTATAACGTCCGTGCCAATATCCAGGTATCCGGTAATGAGTACAGGAAGTTTGGGACCACCTTTGATAATCAGTTTATTGTTATCGACAAGAACGGTGCAACAGCTGATCCAGAGGCTATAATTACAGGTAGGGTAGAGTCGGTAAAAGATCTGCCGGAATTGTTAGGAGATATTCGTGGAGACAGAAGACAGCAACCTAGAGTGGTTGAGCCAAGTAGCGAGGGAGATAGTAATAGAGAAGGGGATCAATCCTCTGACTCATCCAATAAACGTGATATCGCTGGAGAAGATCAACGAACTGGACCTGCCGGAGCAGGAGATACTGGTGGGGGCGTCGCCGTCGATCCAACTGGCGTACCTGTACGCGGAGGAGGAGACGAAGGGGTGGCCGGAGTATTGGGAGATGCGGGACGTGATGGAGTATACGATAGAGACACCGGCGCAGGGGTTGGTGGCGATAATGGACGGACTGATGGGGGAGAACCCGGACGAGAAGACAACGGTGGCTCTAATGCGGGAGGAGGGGCCGTGGGAGCTGGGAGAGAGGATGTACGACGCGATAATGGGGCACCTGATAAGTCAGAGGCAGAGAGGGGAAGGGAGAAGAAAAGAGCTGCTGTCGGATACGATAATCAGCCTTCAGTAGCGAATCTCCATTCAGCCAACTGGACGGGTACGGCACGTACTTCCCCCCCTCCTTCACCCAGTCAGCAGAACGCTTCAAAGGATGATCAGCTAACAGATAGAGTCTACTCAAATTATGAGCCGTCTGTCAAAATAGAGGGTAGTAAGCCGCATCCTGAGAAGCTGGAAGAGTCTGCTGCAATGTCAGCTGTCGATGCACCAGGCACCAGCTACGAACCTAGCATTTCCCAAGACGTTATTGAGTCAGGGAAGCTGTCTGATGCTCAGATGGAGACCATTATTCGTGCTGGCGATGCACACAGCAAGCACTTGCCAAACGGCGAGAGGAGAGGGTTCTTTGTTGGTGACGGTACGGGGGTTGGTAAAGGCGCGCAAATTGCAGGGATAATAGAGGATAACCGTGCCAAAGGGCGCAAAAAGGCAGTCTGGGTATCTCTTAACAAGAAGCTGGCCGATGATGCGCAACGCGACATTGACTGGGTTGGTGGTGACGTCAATGAGACGATAATGCAGAGTAAGCAAAAAGCTGGAGCGCCGATAACTGCGGAGAGCGGGACGATATTTGCCACATACTCCACTCTGGCAAAGAAGCCAGGTGAAGGCAAGGAGTCACGCCTTGATCAGCTTGTTAATTGGCTGGGTGAAGACTTCGATGGGGTGATTGCGCTGGATGAGGTTCACAAGCTGAAAAACAGCAGTGACAAAAAAGGGAAGCGGGGTATAAAGAAGGCGTCTGTAACGGCATTGGCCGGGATTGATCTACAGAGGCGACTGCCACAAGCAAGATTTGTTTATGTGTCTGCCACCGCAGCAACAGAGGTTGCTGACTTTGGCTACGCCGAGCGGCTAGGGTTGTGGGGTGAAGGTACTGCGTTTGCCGACAAGCAGACGTTCATCGCCAACATTGAGTCTGGAGGGGTGGCCGCAATGGAGGTGGTCGCCAAAGATATGAAGGCTGCAGGTAGCTATACCTCTCGCTCGCTCTCTTATGACGGCGTTGAGTACGACATGCTGACTCATGAGCTGTCTAATGATCAGACGGAGACATACGATACTCTGGCGGGGGCATGGCAAGAGGTGCTGCGTAACGTCTCAGCAGCTACTGAAGCTGCCGGTGGAGGCAATGCTGCGGGAGCCTTCTGGAGCGCTCACCAGTCATTTGCCAATCAGGTTTTGATTGGAATGCAGATGCCTTCTGTAATCACTGACATAGAGAAGCAGCTGGCAGCGGGGCATTCTGTGGTGCTGCAGCTTGTGAACACCAATGCGGCAACACTAGAGCGCCGAATGGAGCAGGCTCGCAGCCAAGGTTTGCCTCTTGACGAGATTGATATTACGCCGCGCGATATTTTGATGCAGTTTTTGCAAAACTCTTTTCCTGTCGCTCAATATGAGACATATACAACAGATGATGGAAGTGAGCGCAGTCGTGTAGTTGTAGACAGTAAAGGTAATGCTGTATTGAATCCTCAAGCAGTGAGGATGCGTGACAATTTATTGATGAAGATCGCCACCATCGATGTTCCCGAAGGACCGTTGGAGCAGCTGTTTAACCACTTCGGGAGCGAGGCTATCGCTGAGGTTACTGGCCGCAAGGAGCGTCTTGTTCGCCAAAAAGATGGCTCTATGGTGCTGGAGAAGTTAAGCAGCAAAACAATAGAGAAGGATGTAGAGCAGTATAACGAAGGCAAGAAACGCATATTGGCCTTCTCTCAGGCTGGAGGCACAGGCAATAGTTACCACGCTTCGAGAAAATTCAAGAACCAACAGAAGAGGGTTCACTATCTGCTGCAGGCCGGGTGGGAGGCAGACAAGGCAGTGCAGGGGCTAGGCAGGACGCACAGAACCGACCAGGCGCAGCCACCTCAGTACCGGCTTGTGACTACAAACATGAAGGCGCAGATGCGCTTTATTGCGACGATTGCACGTAGGCTGGGCCAGCTGGGCGCATTGACCAAGGGGCAGCGCGACACAGGCTCTCAAGGCATATTCTCTGAGGATATGAATCTGGAGAGTGAGTATGGTCGTGCGGCGATCAGAACGCTGACCGATGACTTGGTGGCCGGCAGGGTTGAGGGGATTACTCTGGGTGAATTCATGGACCAGACGGCCATTGAGTTTATTGATTCTGAGACTGGGGAGGTGATCGAGAGCAAGAAGCCTACGGTGCAAACCTTTATGAACCGCCTTCTCTCTTTGAAGAGCGAAGATATGAATCGCCTGTTTAGTGCGTTCCATGACCGCATGGAGGCCGCTGTTGCCCACGCCAAGGAGCAGGGCACCTTTGATCAGGGGATGGAGACGATCACCGCTGACAAGATCACCAAGCTGGATGATCAACCGGTTGGTACCGGCGGTACCCGCTATGTGAAGGTGGAGACGGAGAATCCTGCGCAGCATGTTGAGTTTGATATGCTGACACCGAAGACTGAATTTTATCGAAACAGCAAGAGTGGAAAGCTGTATGGGATCTCTGATGCTTTAAGCGTAACCGACACCAAGACGGGGCGTATTGTTCAGCGCAAGCGTAGAACCTCCCCCTCTGGTGGTGACTATATTACGGTCGAAGAGCTCTCAAAGAAGTACATGCCTGATAACGGGTCGGTGCAGGAGCATCGTCAGGAGTGGGGCGAAGATTTAGCGAAGTTGTCACCAATCCGCAAATCCAATATTCACATGATTGTGGGTGAGCTGTTGCCGATATGGGACCGCCTGCCCTCCAATCAGCCAAAGATCTACCGGATGCAGTCAGATGATGGTGAGGTGTTGCTGGGGCGTGTG
>JABHIC010000309.1 GCA_018671205.1 Gammaproteobacteria bacterium | reverse complement strand
CGCGGTAGCAACAGCCAGAGTACAGGGGAGGGGGGGGGCTCTTCCAGTGAGGGGGGGCAGCGACGTGGTGGCCAACGTTCTGGGCAGCGACGCTCTTCCCGCTCAGAGAGTCCAAAAGATGAGACAAACACGAGTCCGAATAGCAGGGAAAAAGCAGCATCGAGCCCATCACGGAGTGATAAAAAGCAGCCAGAGAAGGGAGGTTCGGAGAAGAGTAGCCCAGCGAAGGGCAATGTAGAGAAAACTTCGTCGGATAAGTCGCCCAGGCGTGATTCAAAAAGTGAGACGCCAGCGGCAGAGAAGAAGCCTGCAGTCGAAAATAAACCAGTGGCAGAGAAGAAGCCTGTAGCTGAAAAGAAGCCAGTAGCCGAGAAGAAGCCCGCAGCTGAAAAGAAGCCAGTAGCTGAAAAGAAGCCAGTAGCCGAGAAGAAGCCCGCAGCTGAAAAGAAGCCAGCGGTCGAAAAGAAGCCAGTAGCCGAGAAGAAACCGGCAGCTGAGAAGAGACCAGCGGCAGAAAAGACGAGTAGTGGAAAGGACGGCGCGAATTCGGAGTGATCCAATATCCCCGTAACTATTCAGCGAGTGCTGGGTAGCCTTAAACCCCCTATCAAGGGAGGGGGTTTAAGGTGGAGGAATAGACCTGAATAGGTTTCTACAGCTCTCCGGAGATAGAGTGATCAATTTTGATTCGCTCAATCAGTCCACGAGAGGCATCTTCGACCATATCAAATACCTGCTCAAACCCGTTTGGGCCACCATAGTAGGGGTCGGGCACCTCCAGTGTGCGCCACTGATCCGATGCGAACTCCATAAAGAGGTGTAGCTTATCTTTGGTTGAGGGTGAGGTATAGCTCTCCAGAATGGTATAGTTGTCACGATCCATCGCCAGAATCAGGTCGAAGCAGTCAAAGTCGTGCTGTTTTACCTTTCTGGCACGCAGATCACTCATATCTAGCCCCCGTCGTAATGCCGTCTGCTGTGCACGTGCATCCGCTGGATTGCCGACATGGTAGGCATGTGTGCCTGCGGAGTCGATCTCAATCTGCTTGTCCAGCCCCTCTGCCTCAACCATCTTGCGAAAGACACCATGTGCTGTTGGAGAGCGACAGATGTTGCCCATGCAGACGAATAAAACTGATATTTTGTTTATGTTAATCAACGTCTTAATTGCTGTTTTTGTGTATTGAATAGTGGTGCTTTTCAGTTAATGTAATCAAATGGTTACACGGTATTTGTAGGGATATCTTTCGTGCTTTTTTAGGGATTGTACTGCACTTAGTGGAGATGTCGCGGGATTTTTATGCCCATAACTAAGCTAGAAACCACAACCCACTCCAACTGGAGGGTATCACCATAAACCCCAGCCATTTTGGCGTATTTGTGGTCAAGCTGCTCGACATTGACTTTATAGAGGGAGCCGCCTATTCTTCCTGCCCGCTCTTTATCTCTGAGCACCACTTTTTTGACAGACTTCTCTGTAATCTGGAGGTCTGTAATCTGGAGGTTATACCCCATGGTGATGTTTTTCCATAAAACGGCTATCTTATCAATTCTGGCTCTGCTCTCCCTTTGGTGGAATGTCTCCCATGCGCGGGTAATGAGTGCTGAAGAGAGTGCTGCCCTTCAGGGGGGGCACTCGGTGACGGTAGCTCAACGCTATTTAGGTATCAATACTGGATTTGGTCGCTGGGATGGTGTGGTGCGTTTGGTCTACGACCCCGATAATTATGCCCAGCCTTCCACTGATCCCACCATGTTTGCGGATAGCCAGACGGTTCTGGGGCTGATTCAACAGGCCACCGCTGAGTGGGAAAAGGTATCTGGGATTAAATTTGAAATTACCGGTACCGATAGCAATGCCCTGATTGATGAGGAGCTATCCAGTGCTCAGAGTGATGGACTGGTTCGTGTTTTTTGGGGGACAGCCAATGGAAATGCTGGTCTGGCCGGGGCAGATTTCGGGGATTGGAGCGACAGTCTTGGTTATTACCCCTATTATGACGG
>JABHIC010000308.1 GCA_018671205.1 Gammaproteobacteria bacterium | reverse complement strand
CCCATTGATACCCCCCGACCGCCCCCAACAGTACCGCATCGGATGCCCTGCAGAGTGCCAGGGTCTGTTCCGGCAGAGGCGTGCCGTGGGCATCATAGGCTGCCCCTCCTACCAGCCCCTCTTCCATCTCCACGGAGAGGCCAAAATCACTCCGCAGAGCATCCAATACTTTAACCGCCTCAGCAACGATCTCCTGACCAATCCCGTCACCGGGCAATACCGCAATCTTGTTACTCATTTTACTGTTTAACCTCTAAAATTCATCTCACCGTAACGATACAGATCGATCAAAATAGCCACGGTGCTGCGGCTCTATGATCTGCCTCATAGCCCTTGATTTCATCCTGATGCTGTAGCGTCAGGCCAATATCATCCAGTCCATTAAGCAGACGATACTTGCGGAACTCATCCATCTGAAAGCTGAAAACCATCCCTCCCGGTGTGGTCACCGTCTCTGCCTGCAGATCTACCTCCAGCGCATAGCCTGCCACTTGCCGCTCCTCCTCAAACAGCTGCTCCACCTCTGTCTCACTCAAGGTAATCGGCAGCAACCCACTCTTGAAGCTGTTATTGAAGAAGATGTCCGCAAAACTGGGGGCGATCACAACACGAAATCCATAATCCGTCAGTGCCCAGACCGCATGTTCGCGGGAGGAGCCACAACCAAAATTCTCTCGGCCCAGCAGTACCGTGCCCCCCTGATAGGCGGGCTGGTTGAGCAGAAAGTCCGGGTTGAGGCGACGGCTGGCATTATCAATCGCAGGATCACCCGGATCGAGATAGCGCCAATCATCAAACAGGTTGGGGCCGAAACCCGCCCGTTTGACGGACTTCAGATACTGTTTGGGGATGATCGCATCCGTATCGACATTGGGACGATCCATCGGCACCACCAACCCCTGATGTTGGGTGAATTTTTCCATTACGCCCCCCCTTCCAAACTTCTCACATCGGCAAAGTGTCCGCTTACTGCGGCCGCCACAGCCATTGCAGGGCTGACCAGGTGAGTACGACTATTCAACCCCTGACGACTCTCGAAATTACGGTTAGAGGTAGAGGCGCAACGCTCTCCCGGCTCCAGTCGATCCGCATTCATCGCCAGGCACATCGAACAGCCGGGGTCGCGCCACTCAAAACCGGCCTCAATGAATATCTTGTCCAGCCCCTCACGCTCTGCCTGCTCTTTAATCAGACCAGAGCCGGGAACAATCAATACCTGGCTGACGTTCTCCGCTCTTGTTCGCCCCCGCGCAACCGCCGCAGCGGCACGCAGATCCTCAATCCGGGAGTTGGTACAGGAGCCCACAAAAACCTTATCGACAGGAATGGCCGTGATCGGGGTTCCTGCCTCCAGCCCCATGTAGGCCAATGCCTTCTCCATCCCACTGCGCTTGACCTCATCGGCCGCAGCAGCGGGGTCTGGTACCGTGGCATCAATCGCAACCACCATCTCCGGGGAGGTGCCCCAGGTAACCTGTGGGGCAATCTCCGCCCCCTCCAGCTCGACAACCGCATCAAACACCGCATCTGCATCACTGTGGAGATCCTGCCATGCGGCTACGGCCTCTTGCCAGTGCACCTCAGTGGGGGCAAATGCCCTCCCTTGCGTACCATTTTTGACGTAATCGATGGTTTTCTGGTCTACCGCCACCATGCCTGCACGGGCACCCCCCTCAATCGCCATGTTGCAGACCGTCATTCGCCCCTCCACAGAGAGGTTCTCAATCGCCTCGCCGGCAAACTCAATCGCATAACCCGTCCCTCCTGCGGTGCCTATCTTACCGATCACCGCCAGCACAATATCCTTACCGGTAACCCCGGTGCCAACCGCACCCTTGATCCGCACCAACATACTCTTTGATTTCTTCTGCACCAGACACTGAGGAGCCAACACATGCTCCACCTCTGAGGTACCGATGCCGAAAGCCAGCGCACCCAGCGCACCGTGGGTTGAGGTATGTGAGTCACCACAGACAATCGTCATCCCCGGTAGCGTCGCCCCCTGCTCTGGACCAATCACATGGACAATTCCCTGACGGATATCCCCCATTTTAAACTCGGTGATTCCAAACTCATCCGCATTCCGGTCGAGGGTCTCAACCTGGATACGGGCAACCGGGTCAGTAATCCCCTCTTCCCGCTGGGTAGTGGGTACATTATGGTCAGGCACCGCCAGATTGGCACCCACCCGCCACGGGGTTCGCCCCGCCAGCCGCAACCCCTCAAAGGCCTGTGGTGAGGTGACCTCATGCAGCAGCTGTCGATCAATATAGAGCAGTGCACTGCCATCCTCTTCGGTACGCACTATATGTGCATCCCAGAGCTTATCGTATAGGGTCTTTCCTGCCATGACACTTTGCCTGATATGGTTGAATAACGGGAGACAGTAGTCAATCTACTGACTGTAAGAGGTAAAAGTTTACTCTCTGGCTGGCACAGGATAAAGCGATCTTTTCCACTGATTCCATCCGCTGCAGGCACAGCTCAAATCGGGTTATCCTCATCCACGAAGTGACAGGATATGCCGAACTGCTGCGTAATCCACCCTCCCAGGGCCTGCACCCCAAAACGCTCCGTGGCGTGATGACCACATCCGAAGAGGCAGATCTCCCGCTCCATGGCCTCATGATAGCTTCGCTCCGAGAGTTCACCCGTGAGATAGGCATCCATCCCGGCCTCTGCCGCCTGCACAATGTAATCCTGTGCCCCCCCACTACACCAGCCGATTCTCTGAATAGGCCGCTGGTGCCCCTCAATCAGCAGCGGGGTTCTCCCCCCCAGCCCCGCTGCAATCTGTTGACTCAACTCTGCCGCAGTGACTGGGGTCTCAACTCTTCCGGTAGAGACCAGATCAGCCGACGGCAGCGTTGCCTCGAAGCTCCCCCCTATCGCTGCCCCCCATAACGCATTATTACCCAGTTCCGGGTGTGCATCGAGCGGCAGATGGTAGGCCAGCAGGTTAATCTCATGTTTCAGCAACTGCCTCAATCTTCGCTGTTTGGGCCCGATCACCCTCGGGTCCTCTCCCTTCCAGAAGTAGCCGTGATGTACCAGCAACAGATCAGCACCACGCTCAACAGCCGCCTCCACCACTTTCAGGGACGCGGTTACTGCAGTGACCACAGAAGAGACCTCCTGAGCCCCCTCTACCTGAAGGCCGTTCGGAGCATAATCCTGAAAACGGTCAATCTCCAGCAGTTGATCCAGCGCCTGGACCAGTCGATTACGCTCCATTTTATCTCTCCCCTCTGAGGCTCAATTCTAATATCTGCATCTCTTTTACCCCCCTGGATTCAGTAATGTGAGACAGTACCCACCACGACCATTGAAAGAGAGTTCTCTCTCTATGAATTGCAGAAGCCGAAAGTGGCTCCACGAGCAGCGGTTTATGGCGACTCATCCAATAAGGTTACACTAACAGGCAACCAGAATAGTGAAAAGTTCCACCTCACCTCCTCCCCCCGCTAGCGCCTCCATACTTGGACAGCTGCCTCGATTCCTGATTTACTGGATCCCGCTTGCACTACTGGTGGGGCTGTTACTGCTGGTCTCCCACTACTACGAATATCAAAATAACCTGGAGCAGATCAAGACCAGTGAATCCTCCTATGCAGAACTGGGTCGTCACACTATTTTGAGGGAGTTTGAGGTCATCACCTCTGATCTCGATCTCCTTGTTCAATCCGCCTCACTGCGCCATTTTCTTGATGGCAGAGGAGATAGTGCGCATCAAAGCCTGACCGAGCTCTTCCATGATCTATCCGCAGCCAAGGGGCTCTATGATCAGGTCAGGTTCCTCGATGAGTCCGGCAGTGAGGTTGTCCGGGTGAATTTCAACCGTGGAGAGGTCCAGATCGTCTCCGCAGAAAAATTACAGAATAAGGGAAAGCGCTACTACTTTACCGATGCCTTCAAACTGAAGAGGGGGGAGCTGTTTATCTCACCGCTTGATCTCAATATTGAACATGGTGAACTCGAGAAACCCCTCAAGCCGATGCTGCGCGTTGCCTCTCCTGTCTATGATAGTGCGGGCCACAAACGGGGCATTATTCTTCTCAACTACTTTGGTAAAAACCTGATTGAGAAACTGAGAAGGGCCATGAGCATTCAGGGCGCACCGATGCTTCTGAACCGTCAGGGTTACTGGTTGCTCGCCCCCGACTCAGCGGATGAGTGGGGCTTTATGTTTAAAAATGGGCTCCGTTTTCAATCCCGTTACCCCCAACTCTGGGATGAAATTGAGCGTACGGATGAGGGGCAACTACTGGGAAAACATGGGTTATTCTCCTACTCAACCGTCTACCCGCTCAGTCAGGGTACCATCTCCAGTAGTGGCTCAGCAGAGTCCGATCAACCCAGCAACAAGACGGTGGATAACAGTGACTACTCCTGGAAAGTAATCTCCCACATAGAACCGGAGACAGTACAGCGGCTACAGAGTGAACAGAGCTTCTCTGCCACCATTCAATTTCTGCTCATTTTGCTGTTAATCACCCCACTCACCTGGCTCTTTACCCGCTACCGCCTGAACAATCTGCAACAATATGAGGAGATCCGACGCAACGAAGCGCTACTGAACACGATCACCCGGGAGATGGCGAGTGGTTTAATCATGGTAGACCAGCAGGGCCACGTTATTTTTTCCAATCCAGAGGCCGAGAAACTGGTACAGCTCCCCCAGGCAGAGCTATTGGATAGTCGCTATCTGGAACTTTTTGACTCCTCCAGCGAACGGGGGTTTGAACAGCTTGAACAGGCTCTGGAGCGGAAGAGCACGACTCGAATTGCCGAGATTGGGTTGAGACAGCCTGGTGAGGAGGCGTTGCCGGTTAGCTGTAGTGTAGTACGCCTGAATGCGGGTGATCTGAACCACGGTAGGGGAATTATCACTTTTCAGGATATCCGTGACCAGAAAGCGATGGAAAAACAGATGCTGCGGGCGGAAACAATGACCGCTCTTGCCAGTATGGTCGCCGGTATTGCCCATGAGATTAATACCCCGGTCGGGGTCTCTGTCACCGCATCCTCACACCTGCAGTCACAATCGACAGCACTCAGAAAGATATTTGAGCAGGGAGAGATGACACGTTCCAATCTCATCTCATACCTTGATACTGTCGCTGAAACCACCTCAGCGCTCTACGCAAACCTGGATCGTGCCTCAAAATTGATTGCCAGCTTCAAACAGGTTGCGGTCGATCAGGTGAGTGAGTCGAGCCATGCCATTGAGTTAAAAAGTTACCTTGAGAGCGTCATTCTCACCCTGCGCCCAAAACTAAAAAAGAGCCATCATCAGGTAACCCTCCAGGTAGCAGAGGGCCTGAGTATTGAGAGTTATCCCGGCGCACTGTCACAGATCATCTCCAACCTTGTCATCAACTCATTGACCCATGCTTTTACTGAGATCGACAATGGACAGATCACCATAGCGGCCTCTCTGGAGGGTAATAGTGTCACACTGACCTACCGTGATGATGGTTGTGGTATCTTGAGTGAAGATCTGCAGAAGATCTTTGACCCGTTCTTTACCACCAACCGCCAGGGAGGGAATACCGGATTGGGTATGCATATTATCCATAACATCGTCACCAATGTTCTGGAGGGTAAAATAGAGGCCGAGAGTAGGCCCGGTGAGGGGACCACCGTTACCATTGTTTTCCCCAACAGAAAACTAACCTAACCGGAGAGAGGACGATGGGAGAAGAGAATGATGACAAGCTGATCTTTGCCGCAGAAAAGAAGCCTGAGCAACCACACTCTGCCACGCTTCCCCCCTGGAAAGTGCTGGTCGTGGACGATGAAGAGAGCATCCACCACATCACCAACCTGGTGCTAAAAAACTTTACCTTTGATGGCCGGGGGATTGATATCCTGACCGCCTACTCCGGGGGGGAGGCAAAACGTATCCTGGAGCAGCAGCCCGATATTGCCACCATCCTGCTGGATGTGGTGATGGAGAGTGATGACGCGGGGCTCAAGGTCGTCACCTATCTCAGAGAGGAGCTCGAAAACAGCAACACACGAATCATTCTCCGTACCGGACAACCGGGAATAGCTCCGGAGCAGCAGGTGATTGCGCAGTATGATATCAATGACTACAAAGACAAGACCGAACTCACTGAGCAGAAACTCTTTAGCACCATCATTACCTCACTCCGTGGATATCGTGACCTGAGCAACCTGGAGCAGCAACGAAAGATTATCGATAACAACCGCAAGGGGTTGGAGAAGATCATCGCGGCCTCCGATTCAATTTTTGAAATTCACTCCCTGCAGCAGTTTGCCGAAGGGGTACTGATACAGCTGCAATCCATTCTTGGGCTCGATGTCCACTCTGTCTATGCCGGCTCAGAGAGCTTCTCCATGGTTCAAGAGAGACGACGGGATGATTTTCAGGTACTGGCTGCCACCGGCGCCTACAAAGCGTACAGCGAAAACAGAGAGAATATCCCTGAAAAGATGTGGCAGACGATCCGCGAGACCATTGATCAGCGCCAGACCCTCTATGGAGAGGAGCATATCGTCTGCTATATCGAGAATCAGGTGGGAGGACGTTATATCCACTTTCTGGAGGGTAAAAATCTCAATCTGGATGATGCTGAAAAAGACCTAGTGACCATTTTCAGCCGCAACATCGCCATTGCCTTTGATAATATCCGCCTGAACGATGAGATTGAAGATACCCAGCGGGAGGTCATCCACCGCCTCAGTGAGGTGCTGGAGATGCGCTCGGATGAGACCGGACATCACGCCAAACGGGTCGGGGAGTTTACCCGCATATTGGCACTCGCCTGCAAGCTGCCAGCGGAGACGGTTGAGCTCTATAAGGATGCCGCCCCACTGCATGATGTGGGCAAAGTGGCAATACCTGACTATGTACTCAATAAACCGGGTGCGTTATGTGATAGCGAATATGAGACCATGAAAACACACGCGGAACTGGGCTACAAAATGTTCGCAGACTCTGACCGTCCCATCCTTCAGACTGCGGCCAGAATCGCACTGGAACACCATGAAAGGGTGGATGGCACCGGTTATCCGAGAGGGCTTAAAGGGGATGAGATCTCTTTAGAGGCAAAAATTGTTGCGGTCACGGATGTCTTTGATGCGCTCTCCCATGACCGTATCTACCGTAAGGCATGGCCAATGAATGATATCCTTGCCCTGTTCAAGAAAGAGCGTGGCAAGGGTTTTGATGCCAAAATTGTAGATCTGCTCTTGGCCAATATCGACCAGCTTCATAAAGTCCGTGAGACTCTGGGCTGACAGGCTTCTGGCTACACCTCCCGCACTCCACTGAGGATTCCAAAATTATGAGTCCCTCTACCACCACTGCGCTAATCCGTTTGATGACGCTGGCATTGGCTGCCGCCTTTCTGCTGATGCTGCTCCGTCCGGAGATCTTCATTCGCTCCGGCCCGGTAGTTGAGATCCAGCAGAGCCCTACTCTTCCTGTCCAGAGTGGTCCCGCCTCTTATGCCGATGCGGTCTCACGGGCCGCACCCGCAGTTGTCAATATCAACACCGCAAAGGTGGTGATGGAGCAGAGTGCTACCCTGTTT
>JABHIC010000307.1 GCA_018671205.1 Gammaproteobacteria bacterium | reverse complement strand
TAAGTGGATTCATCTTTTGTTCTCCTTGGGTAAAAACATAGCGAAACTGTCAAGAACTATAGGGGGTTTTCCCGCTTATCGCAAGCAGGGCCCACCCGCTTATTTTGATATGGGACGATACTTGATCCGGTGTGGTTGGTCTGCACTGGCACCCAGGCGCCGCTTACGGTCTTTCTCATAGTCGGCATAGTTGCCCTCAAACCAGACCACTTTGCTATCCCCCTCAAAGGCGAGAATATGGGTCGCAATACGGTCCAGGAACCAACGATCATGTGATATCACTACCGCACAGCCGGGGAAGGAGAGGAGTGCCTCTTCCAGGGCACGCAGGGTCTCCACATCCAGGTCATTGGTGGGCTCATCCAGCAGTAGCAGATTGCCGCCACTCTGTAACAGTTTGGCGAGATGAACGCGGTTACGCTCTCCACCAGAGAGGTTGCTAACCATTTTTTGTTGGTCACTCCCCCTGAAGTTGAAGCGAGAGACGTAGGCACGTGAGTTGGTCTCATAGTTACCAATACGCAGGATCTCCTGACCACCGCTGATCGACTCCCAGACGGTCTGATCAGTGTTGAGCGAGTCACGGTTCTGATCCACATAGGAGGGCTGAACGGTTTCCCCTATCAGCAGTTCACCCGCATCGGGCTGTTGCTCTTCTACTAACATCCGAAAGAGCGTGGTTTTCCCCGCACCGTTGGGGCCAATAATACCCACAATCCCCCCTGGGGGAAGATTGAAATTGAGGTTCTCAACCAGCAGCTGATCGCCGAAGGCTTTGCGTATATCACGCCCCTCAATGACCCGATCACCGAGTCGAGGGCCGGGGGGAATATAGAGCTCATGGGTCTCATTTCTACTCTGGTTCTCTTGTGACGATAGCTCATCAAAGCGGGCGATACGGGCCTTGCTTTTTGCGTGTCGACCTTTGGGGTTGGAGCGTATCCACTCCAGCTCCTCTTTCATGCTCTTTTGGCGAGCACTCTCCTGTTTCTCCTCCATCTGCAGGCGGTTCTGCTTCTGCTCCAGCCAGGAGGAGTAGTTTCCCTCCCAAGGAATTCCACGCCCACGGTCAAGCTCAAGAATCCAGCCGGCAACATTGTCGAGAAAGTAGCGGTCATGGGTGATGGCCACCACCGTACCGGGAAAGTCATGGAGAAAGCGCTCCAGCCAGGCAATGGATTCGGCATCAAGGTGGTTGGTGGGCTCATCCAGTAACAGCATGTCAGGGTTAGAGAGAAGCAGGCGACAGAGGGCTACGCGACGCCGTTCACCACCCGAGAGTGTGGTGACATCGGCCTCCCAGGGAGGTAGGCGGAGTGCATCAGCAGCAATTTCAAGTTTACGATCCAGCTCCCAGGCACCCGCAGCATCAATTTTGTCCTGAAGCTCGGCCTGTTCGGCCAGAAGCGTGTCAAAGTCTGCATCCGGGTCAGCAAACTGTGCGCTTACCTCATTAAATCGATCAACCAGCCCCTTGGTCTCTGCAACCCCCTCTTCAACATTACCGCGCACACTTTTGTTGGCATCCAGTTGAGGTTCCTGAGGGAGGTAGCCAATATTGATGCCCGCCTGAGGGCGAGCCTCTCCCGTAATCTCGGAATCGAGACCGGCCATAATTTTTAACAGGGTCGATTTGCCTGAGCCATTGAGTCCAAGAACCCCAATTTTTGCACCGGGGAAAAAAGAGAGAGAGATATCTTTGAGAATTTCTTTACCACCAGGCACCACTTTTCCAACGCGGTTCATGGTATAGATGAATTGGGCCATCAGAACTCCTTGGCATGCAATCAATGAAGCGCAGTAGTATACCGAAAGAGGAGGTGCACGTCCCTGTGCGTGTTAGATCATCCCTGAATTCAATCAAGTATATTATTGTATGCTTTATTTGTCAACCATTCATTGATCCAGAAGTCACATCAATTCTATCGGGCTCAACTTTAAACTGAAGATCATAGAGGTGAGTGTAGACCCCTTTCTGCGGGTAGAGTGATTCATGGGTTCCCTGCTCAACAATGCACCCCTCATCCATTACGATAATTCGGTCCGCCTTGGCGATGGTGGAGAGGCGATGAGCGATCATCAGTGTGGTGCGCCCCTGTACCAGCTCATCCAGAGCAAGTTGAATCTGTTTTTCTGAGTGGCTGTCGAGTGCGGAGGTGGCCTCATCCAGAATTAAAATCGGGGCATCCTTGAGCAGCGCACGGGCAATGGCAATGCGCTGACGCTGTCCACCCGAGAGACGGGTGCCCCGTTCTCCAATCATGGCCTCAAACCCCTCGGGGAGTTTTTCGATAAACTCCAGTGCATGAGCCTTCCTCGCCACCTCACGGATCTGCTCAGGGGTTGCATCAGCCATTGCGCCATAGGCAATATTTGCGGCTACCGTATCGTTGAAAAGGGTGACGTCCTGGCTAACTAGGGCGATATGGCTACGTAGCTCCCTGAGGGAGAGGCTGAGAATGTTGACCTGATCAATCCGAATCTCCCCCTCAGATGGGCGGTAGAAGAGTGGAAGGAGGTTCACTAGGGTACTCTTTCCGCTACCCGAGGGGCCCACCAGGGCGACACTCTCATTGGGCTGGATCGTAAGCTGAATATTGTTGAGTGCAGGGTTGTCACTGCCGGGGTAACGCAGTGAGAGCTGGTTAAACTCAATGAGACTGGCCTGCCTCAGTGGAACGGGCTGTTTGGGATCAACCTCAGCCTGCTGGTCGATCAGGGAAAAGACACTCTCAGCAGCAGCCAGCCCCCGTTGCAGAACCTCATTCATCCCGGTCAGTCGTTTGATCGGGGTAATCAGCATGGCCATTGCACTGAAGAAGGAGATGAACTCCCCTACGGTGATCTCATCCTGGGCAGATTGAATTGAGGCGATATAGACAATTGCGGCTAAAGCTGAGACCGTTACCAGCTGCACCACCGGGCTATTGATCGCGGCGGTGGTGATGCTCTTCATGGTAAAGGTGCGTACCCGGTTAATAGCCTGATGAAAGCGTTCCGTCTCATAGGCCTCCCCGCCAAAAATTTTGATGACTCGTTGTCCGGTAATGCTCTCTTCAAGGATCTGGGTGATTGAGCCCATATGGTCCTGAAGTGAATGGTTGAGGTGTCGCAGGCGTGCGCTGATGGAGCGGACAATCAGAATGATGATCGGTGCGGTGAGAAAGATAATCAGTGAGAGCTGCCAGTCGATATAGAACATCCAGGCCAACAGGCCGAGGATAGAGAGTGAGTCTCGAACCAGAATGATCAACACCTCGGTTGAGGCCCCTGCAACCAGATTAACATCAAAGGTCAGTTTGGAGAGGGTGGTTCCCGTTGGGTGCTCGTCATAGTAACCGTTGGATAGGGTGAGGAGACGCTGAAACATCTCACTGCGCAGATCCATAATTACCTTGTTTGAGACCCAGTTGAGCCCAACTGTGGTGGTGAATGAGGCGATACCGCGTACCAGATAGAGCAGCACCAACAGAATAGGAACTAGGGTGATCATGGTCTCATCTTTCTCAATGAAACTTCCATCCAGCATCGGTTGCATCAAGGCGGGGAGGGCGGGCTCTGTGGCAGCAAAGAGTACCATGCCGAATATGGCGACTGAAAACTGCCAGCGATAAGGGCGGACATATTTGAGTAGTCGAAAATAGAGTGCCTTGCTATGGGACATGATGGTTCAGAGCTCCCCTCCATAGAAAGGGGGGTACCCCTCGGGCTGATTTTTAAAACGCCGATGAATCCAGAGATACTGCTCTGGATTCTTGCGGATCTCCTGCTCAAAGTGGTCCATGATCTGCTGGGTATCGCTGGTGGCATCCTCACCGGGAAAGGGGCTGAATGGTGGGTGAATAGTGAGTTGATAGTGGTTTTCGGGTTCAATTCTCGCTGTGGTAAAGGGGATTACGGTGGCACCACTGATCTGTGCCAACTTTGAGGTGGCGGTTGTGGTCGAGCAGGGAACCCCGAAAAAGTCGGTAAAAGCGGCGCTGTTGTCGGAAGAGTTTTGATCCATGGCATACCAGATGGTCTGGTTATTTTTAAGCAGGCGCAACATTCCCCGCAGATCCTTTTTCTCAACAATACTCTCCAGGTAGCCATTCCGCCCCTCTACCATCGCCCGGTTAAAGAGCGGATTATCCTGTTTTCGGTACATCGCATGCAGGGGGTGGAAGAGGGAGAGTAGTCGGCCGCCAATCTCTAGGGTGGTGAAATGGGCGGAGAGCAGAATAACCCCATTGCCCTGTTTCAGTGCAGCTTGCAGATATTCCAGCCCCTGAATAGTGACCCGATCTCTTAGCCGTTCACGATCCCCCCACCAGGCGGTGCCCATCTCCGTCAAACCAATGCCCAGTGAGCGAAAGTGGTTGCTGATAAGTTGCTGCTGTCCATCACGGTTGAGGTCAGGGAAGGCAGCGGAGATATTCCGCTCGGTTGTGGAACGCCACTTTTTTGAGAGCCGGTAGGCGACTCTTCCCAGCAGTGCACCCATGCGGATTTGCATGTTGCCCGGGAGCCGTGCTGTGGCCTGGAGCAACAGGAGCCCCAAACGGGTCAGGATAGCGGTCAGAAGAGTGTGAGACATAGTTTAAAAGGGGGTTATTGACACTCACGGTAAGGGAGTTGCACGGTATTAAGCCCATATTGTACCTTGCCGACCGACAGGCTCCGGTTTTTTTGCAGGGTCGCATGGGTGAGGTCGGGAGGGGGGAAGGGATCATCGTTATCCCAGAAGAGAAGACAGCGCTCTCCCGGAGCCGCTCCCCTCTGATAGAGCGTCATCCCAATCATGATGGAGTGGTTGGGATAGTGCGCAAGCAGGTGTGCTCCGAGGAACTCATCCTCTGTTTTTAACCGGGCTGAGGGGGAGGGTGGGGGAAGCTGTTCAAGTCCCTCGAAAATAGGGCGATTGAGTCGACTATAGTGGCCAAGCTCAGGGCCAACTGTTACCTGCACAATGCGGATGGAGAGTATCAGCAGGGAGAGTAGCAGCGTACTCCACCCCACCCAGCGGATCAGGGTGGCAGAGGGGGGGGCTGAAATCTCCATGCGTGTGAGCCACCAGAGAGGAAACAGCATCATCAGGGGGTGAAACCAGCGCACCTTAAAGTGGGGCATCGAAAAGAAGAGTGAAAGCAGAATAACAGCGATCAACACGATCCAATAGAAACGGGAGAGTAGTTGGGTGGAGTGGGATGGCGTTCGGCCACGGGAGGCGAGCAGCTGTTTTCCAGATAACAGCACATAGAGAAGAGCCCAAGGGGTGACAAAGGCGATGGCCGAGGTGGTGAATTGCCACAGTGATGAGAGCCGCCCCAGTAGCAGGTTTTCCTGGGTCACCTGCAACTTCTGCTCAATCGAACTGAAAACCTCCTGCTGGTGCTGACTTAGCCAGACTAGGTGTGGGGTCACCCAGAGCGCAACGGTGGTAAGGGTGATCCAGAGGCGTGGCTGAAGTAGTGAGTGACGGTAGCTTCGAATCGTGAGCGCGGAGAGCAGCAGGGGGATCATCAACAGCAAAAAGCTATATTTTGCCAGGAGCCCGATGCCGAGTGCAGAACCGAGATAGAGATAGCTCACGGGAGAGGGGTGTTGAGGAAGGCGAAGCAGTGCATGCAGCGTCATCACGATGGCCAGTCCCAGCAGGATCGTGTGGGTAAACCCCTGGTGCATATGCCAGGCAAACGAAGGCATCAACAACAGAGCGAGAGTGGCGAGCCAGCGTGAGCTCTGGTGGTGGAATAGATAGCTGGAACAGCGCCAGATCAGCCCAAAGGTGAGGCCAATCAGCAGGTACTTCAGTAGGGTTAAGGCCAGTAACCCACTACCTAAGAGCTGAAACAGCCCCCAGGAGAACCAGCTATAGAGGGGGGGCTGGGGGATGGGGTAGCCGAGAGCCAGGGTCTGTGAGAGCCGAATCTGCTCCGCATCATCAAGCTGAAGTGTGCCGCTGAACAGCAGTCGTATGAGTAGATGGAGGAGTAGGTAGCCCCCTACCAGCACCATCACATGAGGGTAGCGGCCTGGGGCTGTCAGCGGTTGATTCAACTGAGTATTCTAGGGTAATGTGGCGAAACAGGGTTACTCAAGGTAGGCAGAAAATAGAGGTAGCTTCTCTTTTTCCCACTGCTCATCAATGCTGAACGCCCCTATTGCGGAAAAGGTGTCAAGAATGACCAGTGCATTGATGTTGGCATCCTCTTTAAAACCACGCAACCGCTGTGCAAACGATTGATTTAAATGGGTGATGGCCGCATAGATCTCAGTGAGTCCCTTGATTTCACAGGGAGTCTCCAGCTCCTCTTTATTCCTCAAATATTGCGCCAGCAGATATCCTGAAACGGCACGGTAGATGGTCTCATCAATGCTGGAAAAGGGCTGGTGGGTATAGGCCATCGGGCGCAGCTTATCCAGTATCGGACATCCACTGGTTGCCATAACCAGGCCAACCATTGAGCTTAGCCCGTTACGTAGCTTGCATCTCTTCTCAATCAGCCGCCCCCTGAAATCGACCTGTGTGGTGACTATCGTGGAGGAGGTATCATTACTAAACGGTGAAACAATGCCTCCCAGATTGGCGGCGACAGGGCAGAGAGGGTAGTGGTATCTTGTCAGTGTACATGCCGTACATTGGTTACGTTCCAACTCCATCCAGGGCTCAGAGGTTGTGGCGATAGAGTGAGGCTGCAAAGCAAAGCTATCATCGTCCAGCTCCAGGTTGAAGCTCTCGACGCGACCCGTATCGAACCTGAACGTGTATGTTGTTTCCATGGAATCCCTTGCTGGTTAATCGTCTCTAAGGTAATTTTACATTAAAGGGCAGCTCTAAAGAAAACAGAATAGAGTGATAGTAACCCGAATCGCTACAAACATTATACGAATAGACTGACGGCCTCTTCGGTAATACCTGCCTGACCCGTATTTGTACCTGTATAGGCAGAAATTCCCCGCTCGGCCCCCCGCTGTTGGTTGAATAACTGCGCTTGCCCCGGCTCAGTGTGGAGTTGAGACAGCTCTACTCTTGCGCTTGCAATCATTCGTGTCGCAGATGCTGCAACGCTCATATCCTGTGAAGAGGGGGAGGAGGGGGCTAACGCGGCGCGTAATATAGTCGCTGCCTTCTCCATCGTTGCCTGAGGGTCCCCAGAGACTGCCGAGGTACTGATGTTGACCTCACCACCCACTGCATAGAGCTGACCATCGGGCCCTTTTTGATACGTATAGGAGGCCGCTCCCTGAATATTGCCCCCTCCGGCAGCAATGTGTGCCTGCTCATGGCTACGCACCTCCTGGTCACGTTGCTGTAGTTTCTGGAGAATCGCAACACTCTCTATGGACGGGGTAAAGTGGTCGTGAAGCTGCCCTTTCAGCGCTGCTGTGGCTGTAGCTGTGGCCTCATTAGCGGGCGCAGCCTGAGCCGCTCCCCCTCTGGCTGGGTAGTGGCTGGTACTGACTTGAATACTACCTACTTCAGCCATGGCTGGAAACCCCCTCCGTAAATCACGTTATCATGCTGTTATCACACTACTTTAATCAGAATAGCACATAATTATTAAAGCGCAAGAGTAGTCAGGTTGAGCTATGGAGAGGCTTACGGCAGAATAAGGCGGTTCCCCGCACTGGGGAGGCTATCCATTAAAGAGATAAACTGATGCGTAGAAAAAAACAGTGGATTATCAATCTGCTCTTACCTCTGGCTGTAATTGATAGCAGTATGGCCGAGATGGAGCCCACTCTTGATGAGCTGCTGGACGGGTTTGAGGAGGAGCTGCCACGGCTGTCGGATGAGTCACTGGATACTGTGCTTG
>JABHIC010000306.1 GCA_018671205.1 Gammaproteobacteria bacterium | reverse complement strand
GATTGTTGCCGGATTTTTGTTATTAAGGACTCACCGAATTAGCGATTGCAGTATGACATAGGAGAAATAGGATGTTGTTGTTTTATATCAATAGTATATTGATGTTTTATCCAAAAATATGCTTTCGGAAGCAGGTTATAGTAAACCCTGGAATGACGAAGAGCTGGAGCAGTTGACTCGGTTGCTGGTCAGTGACTGGGATTATGAAAACGAACTGCGCCAGATGCAGCGGCAGCTGGAGGATGCCACAGAATCGGCAGTGAAAGCCAACCGTTCTAAAGACCAGTTTCTTGCCTCTATGAGCCATGAGCTTCGTACCCCACTCACTGCGCTGCTGGGCTATGGGGAGTTGTTGCAGGAGACCCCACTACAGCAGGAGCAGAGGGAGCTGCTCCAGACCATGCAGGTCTCAGGAAGTTCACTGCTCTATCTGCTGAATGATATGCTGGATCTCTCCAAGATTGCGGCGGGTAAATTTGAGATTGATTGTGTTGAGTTTGAGTTGAGGGAGACCATACGTGAGGTCGAGCAGATCTTTACCGTGCGCGCTGAATCTCAAGGGCTCCAGTTTGAGGTGATTCGAGAGGGGGACGGCAGAGAGTTCGGTAATATGTTGTTGGGAGATGGGAAGCGAATTGCCCAGATCCTGATTAATCTCATCAGTAACGCAGTCAAGTTCACTAATGAGGGGTATGTACGACTGCGCATTCATAGTATAGATCAGCAGCTCCATTTTGTGGTGGAGGATAGCGGCATTGGGATGGAACAGAAGGTGCTGTCCCGCCTGTTTAAGCCTTTTGAACAGGCAGACCGTTCAATCTCGGGGCGTTTTGGTGGAACCGGTCTCGGACTTCATATCTCGCAAACTCTGGCTACCCTGATGAAGGGGGAGATCGCTGTTAC
The DNA here is from genome assembly GCA_018671205.1 of Gammaproteobacteria bacterium. GTDB lineage: Bacteria > Pseudomonadota > Gammaproteobacteria > Thiopontia. The sequence continues at coordinate 12,581 of JABHIC010000306.1, read as the reverse complement.
CAGCCGCATCGATCAGGGCTCAGTTTTTGAGCTCACGATACCCTTGGTCCTGGGGGGGCGGTTGGAGGTTGTGGAGGTTGATGATCAGGGGGAGAGAGGTGCAGAGCGGATAGTGGGTGAACTCCTGGTGGCAGAAGATACTCCGGAACTGCAATTCCTGATCCGGAAAATGGTAGAGGCGTTAGGGGTTACCATTACGGTTGCCGAGCATGGGCGTCAGGCATTTGAGATGGCGATGCAACATGATTATGATCTGATCCTGATGGATATGCAGATGCCGGTGATGGATGGGATTGAGGCGACAAAATTGCTCCGCTCCAGCCTCAATGTGACTCCGGTGATCGCCTTGACCGCCAACGTGATGCAACATCAGCGAGATGCCTTTCAGGCGGCGGGATGTGATGGATTTCTCTCAAAACCGATTCAACGTAATGCACTGCTGGGGGTTCTGAAAAAGTACTTGCACGTGGTTGAGGAAGAGCTGGATAAGGGTGAAGAGATAGAAGAGGTTTCAATGAGCAGAGGAGTAAAGAGTGTGCATATGATGGGTGGATTAGAGTTGGATGATGAGTTGATGGCACTTTTTGCTGAACGTGTTGGTGCGCTACGTCAGGAGCTGCTGGATGCACGTAAGATTGGAGAGTGGAAGCAGGTTAGAGAGCTGGTTCATACGATTAAGGGAAGCGTGGGCTCCTACGGGTTTTTGGATGTATCCGATACGGCACTACAGGTGGAAGGTCTGCTGGACAATAGGGATCAGGGAGACGCCCATGAGAAAAAACTCGATATTCTAAAACAGCAGTTATTAGGTATACTTAACCGATGATGCTACGAACAGTACTTCTGGTTGATGACGAGCGGCAGGTGCTCGAAACCTATCGGGTAATCCTCTCTGAAGAGGAGGCCGATGAGGGGCTGGATGAACTGGCTGCAATTGTTGGAATAGATGAGGAGAAATCGGAGACAACTGCCCATAAGCAGGAGCAGTTTCATCTCATTGAGGCGACTCAGGGGGAGGAGGCGGTAGAAAAGCAGAGGTTGGCGATAGAGAAGGGGGATGCCCCCTATGTGGCTCTGGTTGATATGCGTATGCCGCCCGGAATCAATGGTCTGGAGACCGCTATTCGTCTGCGTCAACAGGACCCCTCCATCTATATTATTATCGTCACAGCCTACAGTGATGTGGGAGCGGATACCATCCAGCTGGCGCTACAGCATGATTTTATCTTTCTCAAGAAACCAGTTACTCCAGAAGAGCTTTATCAGATGGTGCGCAATGCGGCCAATGCCTATAAAGGCACTGATGATGAGACAAATACGGGGGTGGACCTAGATCGTCCGCTTTATCAAGATCAGGCCAGCAGACAGAAGGTGTTGCTGGTTGATGATGAGCCCATGACTTTGCGGCTGGCTGAGGCGATGTTGACTCAACATCTTGCGGTTGATGTACTCACCGCAAGTACCGGGCAGGAGGCACTAAGAGTAGCCCATGAGCTTTTGCCGGATCTGATTATGCTTGATGTGAGAATGTCAGGTATGGATGGTTTTACTGTCTGTAGGGCACTAAAAACTACCGATGATACCAAAGAGATCCCCGTTATCTTTCTGACCGCACAGAGCAGTGAAGAGCATGTGGTGAGAGGCTTTCAGGCCGGAGCGGTCGACTATGTGGCTAAGCCCTTCTCACAACCCATTTTGGTGGCCCGCGTATCGACCCATCTTAATCTTTATCAGCAGAGCCGTCGCCTCAAGATGCTCTCTAACACCGATGCATTGACAGAACTGCCTAACCGAATGGCTTTTCAGACCTATCTGGATATGCGTTTGCGGGATGCAGCGGAGGCCAAAGAGCAGGAGGGCGATGCCTTCTCCTCGGAGGCTCATGAGTTTGCACTACTCTTTATTGATCTTGATCGCTTCAAGCCGGTTAATGATGAGTTGGGACATGAGGTCGGTGATAAGTTACTACAGTCGGTAGCAGGCAGAATGCGTAAGAGTATTCGAGAGGTCGATCTGCTCTCCCGAATTGGTGGAGATGAATTTGTCTTGATGTTGGGAGGGGGGGCCTCTCAGGAGAACGTCTCACTGATTGCGGATAAAATGGTCCACCTTCTCTGTCAACCCTTTAAAATTGATGAACATCTGGTTCAGATTGGAGCCAGTATAGGTAGTGCGCGCTTTCCTCAGGATGCTGAGGAGGGCGAGGATCTGGTTAAACATGCTGATATGGCGATGTATGAGGCGAAGGCGAAGGGGAGAAACCGTCATGTGCCCTTCTCCAAAGATTTCGAGGCTTATGCCAGTGAGCGTGAGCAGATGGCTGCTGAGTTACGTACCGCGATTGCTGATGAGCAGATGCAGCTTCTGTTTCAGCCCAGATTACTGCTAAAAACAGAGCGTATCGTCGGAGTTGATGCGCTATTGCGCTGGAACCACCCGGAGCGTGGGGTTCTGGAAGCCAGTCAGTTTATCGACCTGCTAATGGATGGTCGTCTGGGAGAGATGGCCGAACACTGGATCTTTAAGCGAGTCTGTCAGCAGCTTGTCGCCTGGGGTGGGCAGTGCGGTTTTGTGTTACCGGTGACCATTAATCTCTCTGAGCAGCGCTTTAACCAGAAAGAGCTGGTAGAGCAAATTGTTGATGTGGCCAATAGTATCGGTATGCCGGTTGAGATGCTGGGGATGATCGAGTTTGATATCAGGGAGGAGCTGTTGATGAAGCGGCCCGAGTTTGCACTGGAGCAGCTGGGGAAACTGCAAGAGTTGGGAATCCGTATCACGCTGGATAATTTTGGTTCTGGACGCTCCTCTATCAGTTGGTTGCAACGCTTTCCCCTGACCGGGGTTAAGCTGGATCGTCGCTTGATTCAGGAGATTGGAGAACAGAAGGCGGATGAGGTGTTGGGCGCCGCTTTGAGTCTGATTCAGGCGCTCGGCTACACCACCATTGCTGAAGGGATAGAGACCCAGCCACAACTCGATTTTCTGACCACAAAGGGGTGTGACTCCGGTCTGGGTTATCTGTTACGGGGGCCAATTACCGAGAAGGAGATTGTCTCTGTACTTGAAGAGCTTGCCTGATAAAGGCCAGATATTCTGGGAAGCGTTGATTAGTGAATGGATATTTTAGTGCTCATGGGCAGTGCCCATGTTTTCTGCACGATCAAGGTTGCATGCAAATACGATCATATTATCCATATCCAGGTTGAAACGGACACTCTTTCCCACCTCCTCCTGTAGATGGCTGGGAATCAGACCGAGGATCTCTTCGCCAGAAGTGAGCTGGAGGGTATAGAGAGACTCCGCACCAAGGAAATTTCTGCGTATGATAGTAGCCTCATGTCGGCCTTCCTGGTCAAAGGTGACATCATCGGGGCGAACCAGCATCTCTACCTTGCAGCCATCGGTGAGAGCTTGCCGCTCCTCTCCATGGATCTCTCCCAGTTCGGTCTGCAGCCGTCCATCACCATGAACGGTGCCCCTTAGCAGGGCCCCCTGACCAACGAATTCAGCCACAAAACGGTTGGCGGGTTTGTGATAGAGGTTATAACCACTGTCCCACTGCTGAATAATACCGTTGTGCATCACGGCAATGCGGTCTGCAATGGCAAAGGCCTCATGCTGGTCATGAGTGACCATGATGCCGGTGATGCCACGTGTTTTCAGAATTTCACATACCTCTGTAGCGAGGCGTTGGCGTAGTTCAACATCCAGGTTAGAGAAAGGCTCATCCATCAGAATTACCTCAGGGGATTGTGCCAGTGCACGGGCCAGTGCCACCCGCTGTTGTTGCCCCCCGGAGAGTTCATGAGGGTGGCGCGCTCCCAGCCCCTGGAGTCCGACCAGCTCAAGTAGCTCCTCGGACTGTTTGTGGCGGACGGAACGGCTCTCTTTTCGGAGTGAAAAGGTGACATTTTCCTCAATATTGAGGTGGGGAAAGAGAGCGTAATCCTGAAATACCATCCCAAAGTTACGCTTCTCAGCCGGGATCTGCTCGGTGGCTGAGGAGAGTAGGTTGTTGTTGAGTATAATAGAGCCGTTATGGATCGGTTCAAACCCGGCAACGGCACGGAGTACCGTAGTTTTCCCACAGCCGCTGTACCCCAGAAGGCAGACCAGTTCACCACGTTTGATTTCCAGAGAGAGGTTATGAACCACAGTATTGTCTCCGTAACGACACTGGATGTGGTTTAGTGAGAGGTGGTTTTCAGGGGATGTCATGGTGATTTTTCCTGTGCTCTATTGGGTAGGGGGTGTCTCAAACTGAGGATTCTAGGATCATGCCTTTCAGCGGGATCGTCTGACCAGCAGGATGACCGGAAGGAGACCCACCAGCACCAGTGAGAGTGCTGGAAGGGCGGCATGTTCCCACATCCCTTCCGAGGCCATTTCGTAGGTGCGTACGGCAAAAGTATCCCAGCCATAGGGGCGTAGCAGGTAGGTGGCGGGAAGCTCTTTCATTACGTCAATCATTACCATCAACAGGGCCATCAGGATGCCGGGGGTGAGGATTGGTAGATAAATACGCCGTATGACTCCACCATTGGACTCTCCCAGTGAGCGAGCAGCCTCCTCCATGGAAGGTTTGATCTGTTCTAGTGAGCTCTCGACCGGCCCATGCGCCACGGTTAGGAAGCGAACCAGATAGGCGAAGAGGAGGGCCGCAACGCTCTGCATCATGATCGATGTAGCCTCTCCCCCCAGCCACTCTACGATACTGCTCCAGGCAAGCCCTACCTTGGCAAAAATAATCATGATGCCGACGGCAAGCACAGATCCGGGTAGCGCATACCCCAGAGTAATTAGCCGTCCCACCCACTCTATTTTCCAGTCCTCTCTTTTTCTCCGGGCCATTGCCAGCGCAAAGGCGCCTAATACGGCCAGTAGTGCAGCGCTGCCCCCCAGGATCAGAGTATGGTAGAGCATTTCAAAATAGCGACTGTTGAGCTCTTGTTGAACCACCTCAGCCCCCCAGATCAGCAGCTGAACTACTGGGGTGATAAAGGAGAAGAAGAGTACCAGTGAAATAGCAATGGTAGTTCCCCAGCCTCTCCAGCCGGTTAGCTGGAAACGGTAGGGGGCACGCCCTGAGGTTTGATGATATTTTGACTGCCCCCGCATCGCACGCTCCCCAAATAGGGCCATCAGTGCGAACAGTAATAGCAGAGAAGAGAGTTGAGCGGCAGTAGAGAGGCTTCTGAAGTCATCCCATGAGGTATAGATGGCTAAGGTGAAGGTGTCATAATTGAAGATAGAGACTGCACCAAAGTCGGCCAGGGTCTCCATTAATGCCAGAGCGACACCCGCAGCAATGGCTGGGCGGGCCATGGGCAAGGCGATCCGCAGAAAAGCCTGAAGTGGGGTGAGTCCGAGGCTCTGTCCAGCCTCTAACAGACGATTACCTTGTGAGATAAAGGCGGTACGTGCCAGCATATAGACATAGGGATAGAAGACCAACACAAAGACAGTGATCACCCCCGCAGTAGATTGAATGTCGGGAGGAGCAATCATGCCACCAAAAAAGATATCAATAGCCTGGTAAAAAGAGCCCCCATAGCTGAATAGATCAAGCATCACGAAAGCGAGTACATAGGCGGGAATTGCAAAGGGGAGCATGAGTGCCCAGTCAAAAATAGAGCGCCCGGGGAAATCACACATGGTGGTGAGCCAGGCCAGTGTAGTCCCCAGAATCAGTACACCACTGCCGACTCCGATGATCAGCCAGAGGGTGTTGGTTAGCAGATCAAGGAAGAGGTAATCCAGAAGGTGAGCCCAGATTTCCTGGTTAATATCTCCCCAAGAGAGCAAAATCACCAGAAAGGGGAGGGCGACAACAATTGCTAACAGGTAGGTGGTGAGATGGAGTAGGGAGGTCTCTTTAAACATGGTTAGTAACTTACAAGCAAAAAGCCACGAGCCACAAGCGATCTGGCTTGTGGCTCGTGGCCGGCTTTTTTATATTATTTATTTATAGCGGGCACGTTGCATCAACTTGACGGCTGCGGCCTGACGTTTTCCGGTCTCTGCCAGGTTCATGGGGTCAGCGACAAAACGTCCCCAAGAGGCTACCTGTGGATCCCATGGAATATCCCCGCGCACTGGATACTCCTTGTTCATACTGCCCAGAATTTTCTGTGATTCTGCTCCGGCTAACCAATTTAGCAGCTTAAACGCATTCTCTTTATGCGGGGCATGTTGGGTGATTCCGGCTCCAGAAATATTGACATGAACCCCATTTCCACTCTGGTCAGGCCAGAATAGAGCAACAGGAATATCCGGGTTGCTGCTCTCTGCACGACCAAAGTAGTAGGTATTGACAATGCCCACATCACAGGCACCCGCCTCAATCGCCTTAATGAGATGAGAATCTTTGGCAAAGGGTTTCACCGCCAGGTTATCGACCCAGCCACGCACAATCTTCTCCGCGCCGCTTTCGCCGTGGTGGTGAATCATCGAGGCCACCAGAGATTTGTTGTAGATCTTTTTTGAGGTACGCAGACAGAGACGTCCTTTCCATTTTGGATCGGCCAGGTCGGCATAGGTTGATAGCGCTTCTGGTTTGACTCGGTCAGTACTGTAGACGATGGTACGGGCACGTACAGAAAGCCCAAACCAGCGACCATCCGGGTCACGATATTGAGCGGGAATCTGGTTGTTCAGTACGGGGCTATGGGTCTGCTCCAGAATCCCCTGGGTTCCGGCATACCAGAGGTTGCCCGCATCTACCAGCATCAGCAGGTCAGCTGGGGTCTTTGTCTTCTCCTGTTTGAGTCGCTCAATGAGTGGTCCCTCTTTTCCTGTCTGGTAGGAGACGTGGATACCATGTGCCTTCTCAAAGGCATCAAAGAGCGGTTTGATCAACTGCTCTTTGCGAGATGAATAGACCACTAACTCCTCATCGGCTAGCGCGCTACTGGCAATTGGCAGCAGGGCTGTTGCCAACATAGGGGCAAGCCACCGCCCCATTATGCTTCCATGCGTACTACTTTTACTCATTGGGTTACACTCCTTGTTAGTAAGTTTAGGTTGTCACAAAGACGCGTGATACTCTAACTGATAACGATAATGATTGTCAATAAGTATGTGCGGTTGTCGGGAGGTGAATAGAAAAAGGGGAGAGAGGTTTTGCTAAAAACTCCACTCTTTCTGGGTGCGCGCATAGTAGAAACGGTACCCCAGAAGTATAGTAAGGAAGGCGGCGTAGCCCAATACGTCGGTGGGGTTCCAGGTACGAACCAGGAAGTAGTGAACGATGGTGAGAAAGGTGACGGCATAGACCAGTGAGTGGATTCTTTTCCAATTGCGCCCCAATGCACGCATACGGCTATCACTTGCGGTCAGAGCAATGGGCACCATCAGCAGCCAGGCGACAAAGCCAACCGTGACATAGGGTAATTTGACAACATCCATCATGAACTCAGAGAGCACAAAGACATCTTCTCGCCAGATGTAGATCAGGAAGTGCAGTGAGGCATAGAAAAAGGCAAAGAGCCCAAAGGTGCGGCGTAGTTTTAGCAGAATATTCCAGCCAAAAGTGCGTCGAAGTGGAGTAACGGAGAGGGTGATCAGCAGAAAGATCAGAGAGGCCTCACCCGTAATTCCGATAATTTCCCAGGAGGGGTAGTCTCCATAATGGCCCGTTACCGCATACCAGACCATCTCATAGAGAGGAGAGAGACTAAGGACGAAGACAATAATCTTCAGTAGTTGGAGTTGTGGATCATTACCTGAAGCGCTCATGGTGATGGATTATAGCCTTCTCGTGTGGCTGTTTTCAATCACGATCACGGCTTTATAGGTTCTATAATGATCTTTCCAGTGACCCCGAAGAGCTGACTGTAAATTTTTTTGAGCCGTTCTGCATCTCGTTGTGTGGTAGGGGTTTCATCAGTCAAAAGTACCGTACCGCTCTTGTCGTTGAGGGTATGGATCTGGATGGGAAGTGGGCGTTGGCGAATCTTCTCCAGGATCTGAGAGGTCTCGGGATGGTTCGGTTCAAGTTGTAGTTGCACGGAGAAGTGTCGGCTCGGTAGGGAGGAGGCGGTTGCGGTCGACGTTTTGTTAGTGGGTAGGCCACGGTTTTGAGTGCCGGATTCATGCTTTGTGGTTGTCTCCGTTGGAGTAGAGATCAGGGGCAGTAGGGAGGGGAGTCCTAGCCAGAGAGCGAAGAGTAATATAAGTGTAGTCGGGGTAAGGAAGAGTATGCGCTGGTTGGTGCGATCAACCTGGTCGGCAGCCAGCAACCACTGGCGCAGAGGAGACTCCTTCTTGTCTGTGTGGCTATGCCGCCTCTTGTTGACCAGCGATTGAGTGCGTTGTAGCGTATTCTGCCGATAGTGTGCAGTAATTCGTTGTTTCAGGTTCATGCGGATGGCGCTGTCACTTAGTGGGTATTTCCCAAGACAATCTTGGCCTGCTCTTCAATGTAGCGTTCAACCTTGCCCTGAAACATCCGTGCGAGCAGAGGCAGATTAATATCGATAGTCAGGGTCTCTGCAGTGATGGAGAGACTGCCATTGATCGAAAATCCGGAGTAGCTTCCCTGTAGTCGGTACTGCTCACCACTGCGTTCGAAACGGATCGTATCATTGGGGTCGCTGTCCCGGTTTTCCTCCTTTGCGATGGAGAGAATGCGTTGGTGGATCTGCTCGGCTGGCAGATGGTGTCTGAACTGTTTGCGAACACTTTTTCCCATGATTTTCCTGTTCTGTACGGTTTCCCGCTTTTCTGGAAATAGATTGCAAAGTATACTCGTGCCGATGAAATATTCACAACAGATGGAGCACCGTATTCAGGTGTTGGAGCAACACCTGAAGGAGGAGAATCCAGTACTGCTGGATGTGGTCAAAAGTTTCCGTCTGCTGGATCGGGTAGGGCATCAGATGGGGTTTATCTCCAAGGATGAATCGTATGCTACCCACGTCTCCTGGTGGCCACTCATTTCGATTCTGGGCACCTTCTCTGCCGGAAAGTCGAGTTTTATTAACTACTATCTGGGGGTCAAACTGCAGCAGACCGGCAATCAGGCGGTCGATGACAAGTTTACCGTAGTCACCTTCACCAAGGATAATCAATCCCGCACCATTCCGGGGCGTGCGCTGGATGCCGATCCCCGTTTTCCATTTTTTCATATTAGTCGTGATATTGAGGAGGTTGAGGCAGGGGAGGGGGATCGTATTGATGCCTACCTGCAGCTCAAAACAGCCCCCAGTGATGTGTTGCGTGGCAAGATTATCATTGACTCCCCTGGGTTTGATGCGGATCAGCAACGTACTGCGACGCTGAGAATCACCGACCGGATGATTGATCTCTCAGATCTGGTGCTGATCTTTTTTGATGCACGCCATCCTGAACCGGGGGCGATGAAGGATACCCTGCACCATCTGGTGGAGGAGGCACGTCAGCGTCATGACTCCAATAAGTTCCTCTATATTCTTAACCAGATTGATGTGACGGCGCGTGAGGATAACCCGGAAGAGGTGGTGGCGGCCTGGCAGCGTGCGCTCTCTCAGCAGGGGCTGACTACTGGGCGCTTTTACCGAATCTACAATCCTGATGCGGCCTTTCCTATAGAAGACGAGGCATTGCGTGACCGTTTTGAACGCAAGAGGGTGGAGGATATGGGGGAGATCCAGGGGCGTATCGAACAGCTGGAGATTGAGCGTGCCTATCGGATTGTGGGGATGTTGACCCATACTGCCCGCGCGATTCAGGAGCGCTGGGTACCTAAATTGAGGGGTCTGGGGAAGGAGTGGCGATACAAGGTTTTGCTATGGGATGGTGTGCTGGCTATGGCGGTTATGGTAGCTCTGCTGGCACTGTCGTTGCAGCAGGGGTGGTGGCAGGGGCTGTCACTAGAGCTGCCGATTGAGTTGAACATGCAGATCTGGGCTGGGCTGTTGTTGCTATCGCTGCTGGCCCATTTCGGGGTGCGTCGCTGGAGTGCGGGGCGCATCATCAAACGGTTGCGGCGTGAGGGGGGGGAGAAGCTCTCCTCAGAGGTTGAGGGGATGGTGTCGGCCTTCCACAAAAATACCCGTCCCTGGTTCTCCATTTTTCACCCTTTTCCGGTAGGTTGGAACCTCTTTTCACGCAGAAAAATTAATCAGGTCCTTACCGGAGCTGACCATTATATACAGTCACTTAATGATCGTTTTACCGATCCATCAGGAGGGGGAGAGGGACGTGACAAGGCTGAATAGTGGTGGAAATTTGAATAGAACCCGCGTACCCTTTAGCCCCTGTATTAGAAGGAGTAAGGCGATAGTGATGCGGATAGAAGGAAGTTCTGGATTATGAAGGCATTGATCATTGATGATGACCCGCTATTGCGTGAAATTCTTCGCAAAATGGTTGTTGCCGAGGGTGTTGAGGGCCACGATATCTTTGAGGCTCAGTCCGGTTCGGAGGGAATTGTCTCCTGGAGCGATCAGCAACCACAGATTATCTTTCTGGATATCCAGTTGCCGGATATGAGTGGGCTGGATATCCTCAAGAAAATTCGTGAAAAGGATCAGCGTGTCTATATCGTTGTAGTGACCGGTCATGTCAGTGTCAATACTGTCCAGGAGATTGTCCGTCTTAAGGCCAACCAGTACATTGTTAAGCCACTGGATCAGCACCGTATTCATCAGTCGGTCGAGTCGGGACGACGTCGTAGTTGATGGAGATCTATTTGTTGTTTCAAAAGTAATGGCAGTTCTGCCATAACGGTACGCTTAAGTAGATCGCAACGAATGGAATATTCTCAATCCCCCTTACCCAAAGCCCACTTCTATCCAGATGCCAGAATTCTGGTGGTGGATGATGAGCCCCTTTTTCTGGCGTATCTGAAGAAAATTCTTACTGAGGATGGTTACCAGAAGCCCTCCTTTGAGTCAGACCCTCTGGTCGCACTGGAGCGGCTTAGAGAGGAGCCTTTTGATCTGCTATTGCTGGATCAGAATATGCCCCATATGAGTGGCTCTGAGCTGTTGGAACAGCTGGCTAAAATGCCAGTAGAGCAGCAGGTTCCGGTAATGATGCTGACTGCTGAGGATGACCAGAGTTCTCGGCGCAAGGCCCTGGCTTTGGGGGCGCTTGATTTCCTCACCAAGCCCTTTGATGTGGTGGAGGTTACCACCCGTATCCGTAACATGTTACAGGTTCGTATGCTTCACAATGCGCTGGAGGAGATGAACCACAATCTGGAAGAGACGGTTCGGGCACGCACCAAACAACTTCAACGGGAGGTTGAGGAGCGTAAAAGGATAGAGCAGAAACTGGAGTATCTGGTAGCAACCGATATCCAGAGTGGCCTGCCGAATGAGATGATCTTTATGGATCGTCTTGAGCAGACCCTCCGTTTTAACCGTCAAAATAAGGTAGGGACGGCACTGGTTGGTCTTCATATTCTCTGGGTTGAGGATATGGCAGAGCAGGAAAACTGGATGCGTGACTTTTCCCAGTTGCTGATGGAGAAGGTGCCGGATTGCAGCGTGATGCGTAATGATCGGCTTGGGTTTTTGTTGCTCCACTCCGTTGAGGAGCAGGCGGCGATCGAGCTGATTGTGCGTAAGATTGAGACCATTCAGGCGGATGGACTCTACCATTTCAAGATGGGTTTCGTGGTGGACTGGGTGGGGGAGATGTCCCCCAGCCAGATGGTGAGCCATGTTCGGAATAATTTGTTGGAAGAGCGGCGAGAGACTCAGCAACCGACCTCGATGAAGGCGCTGCTCCATCAGGCGATCTTTGAACACCAGTGCGCACCCTTTGAGTTGGCTTGGCAGCCTCAGATACTGCTGGATGGTAAGAGGGTCACCGGGGTGGAGGTGCTGCTGCGTTGGAATTCTCCAGAACTCGGCTTTGTTAATCCGGGAAAACTGGTGGCGATTGCTGAGCAGGAGGGGTGGATTGGCCATATTACCCACTGGTTGATTGAGAGTTCGATTCGACAATATCGTTTGTGGATGGATCAGGGGATGGTGTTGGACCATTTCTCCATCAACCTCTCGGCTCAGGACCTACTGGATGAAGAGTGTGTTGGCTGGATCAGCCAACAGTTATCCGCGAACCAGGTGCCGGCAGAAAGGCTCTGTGTTGAACTCACAGAGACCAAATTAATGGAAAATATTGGTCGTGGCAGAGAGCGGCTAAAAGAGATAAGGGCGTTGGGGGTTCAGGTTGCGCTGGATGATTTTGGTACAGGCTACTCCTCACTGAGTTATCTCAATCTCTTTCCGATTGATATTCTAAAAATAGACCGCTCCTTCGCCGTTAATCTGTTGGAGGATGATGTCAGTATGGCGATTATTCGTGCAATGACTCAGCTTGGTCACCATCTCGATATGCTGCTTGTGGTTGAGGGGGTAGAGTATGCAGAGCAGGTTACGATGTTAATAGAGGGGGAGGTAGATATTATTCAGGGGTACTACTTCTCGAAACCACTTTCAGCGGATGACTTTCTGGCATTTTATCGTCAAGGGGTTGATTGAATCTAAAATCCTCAGTTGAATCAGTTTGGGGCAGCCATAATAAGGAGTGAGTAATGAGTGAAGAGAAGATAGAGGCCACGCAAGAGAGTGAAGGTGGACAGAAAG
>JABHIC010000305.1 GCA_018671205.1 Gammaproteobacteria bacterium | reverse complement strand
GTTGGCCCCCCCTCTTTAACGGTCAGAATCTCAACGCGCTGTCCGGACTGCAGAGGCTGATTCAACGAAACAATTTTCCCATCGACCTTGGCTCCACGAGTTCGGTGACCCAACCCTGAGTGTATCGTATAAGCAAAGTCGAGCGCTGTTCCGCCCTCTGGAAGCTCCACCACCTCTCCAGCCGGCGTAAGAATATAGATCTGCTCCTCGGCCATCTCATCCCTAAAGCGGGTTCCCAGTGAGTGAAGTGGCTCATTCGGGGCACTCAACACCTCCTGCTCAGCCACCTCCTCTTTCCACTCCAACAGTTGCCGCAACCACTCTATCTTGCGTTCGTATCCTGGATCATATCTCCCGCCCTCTTTATATCTCCAGTGTGAGGCCACGCCCAGCTCTGCTGCCTCGTGCATATTATGGGTTCGAATCTGGATCTCCAACACCTGCCCCTCCGGGCCAAAAACCGCAGTATGAATGGATCGATAGTTATTCCCTTTGGGGTTGGCGATGTAGTCATCAAACTCTTTTGGAATATGGTTCCAGAGCCCATGAACCACCCCAAGTGCGGTGTAGCATTCCGTCACGCTTTCAACCAGGATACGCACCGCATTCAGATCATAGAGTGACTCCACCCCCACTTTTTTTCGCTCCATTTTCTTCCAAATACTGTAGAGGTGTTTACTTCTTCCAGTCACCTCTCCCTCCAGCGAGAGCTTCTTGAGTGCGGCTTTGATCGTCTCGATGACAGCCCCTATATAATCTTCTCTCTCCCTCCTTTTAAGGTCGATCTGTTGTGAAAGTGTCTGGTAGATTTCCGGCTCTAGTGTACGGAAGGTGTAGTCCTCCAATTGCCACTTCAGTACCCCAATACCCAGACGGTTAGCGAGTGGTGCCAAAATCGTGCGGCTCAACAGGGCATTATCCACCTGCTCCTGTTGGCTCAACCGCCCCGGTGAGCGCATCAACTCCAGATGGGCAGCCAGTTTAATCACCACCACCCGCACATCCTTCGCCATCGCCAGTAACATCTTGCGCAGATTTTCATGCTGATGATCGCTCTGAATGGTCACGCTCGCCTGATGAGCATGGAGAGTCGTCATCTCTGCACTCCCCTCTACCAGTTGCATCACCGGCTCTCCCACCTGCTCAACCAACAACTCTGGTAAAGGAGAGTGCGTCCGCTGTTGGTAGCTGTAGAGCAGTGAGGCAACCTGCATCTCTTGATCTTGTGGCGCAATCTGCTCCACCGATAGCGCCACCCGTTCAACGGCACGTTGAGCAGACTCCTGTTCTGACTCTGGCAGCGTAACCTGAAGATCCGAGGTCACCCATTCCCAGACCCTCTCGCCTATTGGAGTAGCCTGTATCATCAATGAACTCATCTGCGTTTTCGTCCCTCTCTGAGCCGTTTTTTTGATTGTCCCCGAAAGCGCTGCGAGTCTGCCGGTACCAGCTGATCCTTCCCCGATCCAATCAAGGATGTCATACCCAGCTTTGTCAATGTCTGTCGTAGCAGTGGCCAGTTATTCGGGTCATGATAACGAAGAAATGCCTTATGAACTCTGCGTTGATACCCCCCCTTGGGAATAAGGATCACCATAGAGTCGCTTTTTACTTTTCGCAGAGGATTATGTGCGCTGTGATACATCGCAGTGGCCAGTGACATCGGTGTTGGCAGAAAGTTCTGTACCTGGTCTGGACGAAAACGATTTCTCTTCAACCAGAGTGCAAGCTGAACCATATCCTCATCGCGAGTCCCCGGATGAGCGGCAATAAAATAGGGGATCAGATACTGCTCTTTGCCCACCTTTCTGGAGAATCGATCAAACAGCTCCCGAAAGCGATAGAAGGTATCAATACCTGGTTTCATCATCTTGCTGAGAGGTTCGGCCTCGGTATGTTCCGGGGCAATTTTCAGATATCCCCCGACATGATGGGTCACCAGCTCCTCGATATACTCCGGGTCACGGACGGCCAGATCATATCGGAGCCCGGATGCCACAAAAATACGTTTTACTCCAGCCACTTTACGCGCACTACGGTAGAGCTGCGTCAATGGTTGATGGCTGGTATCCATCTGTGGACAGATCTCCGGATAGACACAGGAGAGTCGACGACAGGCCGACTCAATCTTGCGACTTCTACATCGCATTCGATACATATTGGCGGTGGGGCCACCCAGATCTGAAATGTTACCGGAAAAATCGGGCTGCTTTTCGATCGCCTCAATCTCACGCAATATCGATGCCTCTGAGCGACTCTGGATAATGCGCCCCTCATGCTCGGTAATCGAGCAGAAGGTGCAGCCACCGAAACAGCCCCGCATAATATTGACGGAAAAGCGGATCATCTCGAAAGCAGCAATCTTTGCCCCACCATAAGAGGGGTGGGGTTGACGACTATAGGGTAGCTCATAGACCCGATCAATCTCATCGGTACTCAATGGAAGGGGTGGGGGCATCACCCAGATAAACTGATTTCCGTGTGGCTGTAGCAGTGGACGTGCATTACCCGGATTGGTCTCCAGGTGAAAAAGCCGGGAGGCGTGGGCATAACGCCGTTGATCCTCCTTGACCTGCTCAAAAGCGGGCAGGCAGACCACCTGATGCTGTCGATCAGCCACGTTGAGCGGAGGCGCATGTTCGCCCTCTTTTTCAAGCTCAGAGTAGTCGAGTAACTGCCAGCCGGACTCGGGTTGGTTCAGCCACTGAGACTGTTCAGCCTCACTCAATAGAGAGACTGTACCTCTCAGATCCCGAATCGAGCGGGGATGTTCTCCTGCCGCGACCCGATGAGCCAGCTCCACAATGGCTCGCTCAGCATTTCCATAGAGCAGCAGATCCGCACGACTATCGACCAGAATGGAGCGTCGAACCGTGTCGGACCAGTAGTCATAGTGCGCCAATCTTCGCAGGCTCGCCTCAATCCCACCAATGATGACCGGCACCTCTGGGTAGGCCTCTCTACAACGCTGACAATAGACAAGGGTAGAGCGGTCTGGGCGTTCTCCTCCTGTTCCACCGGGGGTATAGGCATCCTCTCGGCGCAAACGACGGTCGGAGGTATAGCGGTTTACCATTGAGTCCATATTGCCCGCAGTCACCCCAAAAAAGAGGTTGGGAGGGCCCAGCGCTTGATAGGGGGATGCACTGTTCCACTCGGGTTGAGAGAGAATACCGACCCGAAACCCCTGTGACTCCAGGAGCCGCCCAATCAGGGCCATACCGAAGCTGGGGTGGTCAACATAACCGTCCCCGGTGACCAGAATAATGTCACAGCTCTCCCACCCCAACTGCTCCATCTCAGCACGAGACATGGGCAATACCGGAGCGATCCCGAACCGGTGTGCCCAGAACTTACGACGACTAAAAAGTGATGACTGAGCCATTGTTATCCATGGTTACAAAAAGTATGGCTGTTGCACAACCCCGGCCATCTGTGGGTAGAGAGGAGAGGCTACTTCTTCAGTTTTATGGTGACCGGAAAAGCGAAACGGACATGCTCATGCTTGACGGTTTCAGGCAGCGCTTCAAAAGGCTGGGCAAAATCAATCATCCTCTTGACCGCCTCATCCAACACCAAATGGCCTGAACTCTTAATAATCTCACTCTCTACCAGAAGCCCCTTACGATCCAGAATAAACTCAATCACCACACGCCCCTCAATCTTATTCTCTTCAGCCACCGCCTTCGGATAGAGAGTAAATTGTGTCAGTTTTCCACGCATCTTTTTGCGGTACGCAAAATCAATTCCATCCGCCCCCCGGAAGTCACTTCTCCAGTACTTAGAGCGGCTGCTGCCAGCACTGTCACTGCGTGGCGGTTGAAGTGTGGAGGCCAGAGGATTCCAATCTCTGGCCTGAATCTGTGGCAGGCTATCAAAGGAGGATAGCTCAAACTCAATCTGCTCCCCCATAATCTCTTCCAGAATAATATCGGATTGATCCCCTAGCTCAGGTGGAATCAGCTCCAGTTGATCCTCCCAACTACTCTCTGCAGGTGCCCAATCCATCTCAAAGGCAAGGCTGGGAACCTCAGAGAAAGCATCGATCACCTGACTCAAATCAGCCATCGGTTCCAGCTCTGAAACAGGCATAGTGATCTCTGCGCTGTCTGGCAACTCTACCATTTCACTATCAACCACCATCATCACCGTGGGAGGCAATGGGGAGTCCAGCTCCTCTGACACCTCCATTACGATATCATCGCTCTCAACAGGCATCATCTGTTCAACCGAATCGGCAGGAAAGATATCCAGTGGTGCTTCAACGGGTACCTCATCAAACAGTGTGACAGGCTCCTCCATCTCAGGCATCAACGGTTCAGACTCATCCAGTGAAACCAGTGGAATAAAGTCACTCAGCAGTACCTCTGGTTGCTCCAGGTGCTCCAGAATCTCCTGATCAGCCAGCAACACGGTAAAAGGGAGTTCAGCACTGCGTTGCGAGACTTCAACCTGATATAGCGGAAGCCAGTATAGCGCCGCAGCATGCAGTAAAATGGAGGCCGAAAAAGCAACAACCCACTGTTGAGGTCGAATAACCATAATGGATTACGGGTTAACCTCGGTGATCAATTCAATTTTTTTAACCCCACTACTACGCACCTCCTCCAGCAGCTTCACCAACTCATGAGAATCCACACGATGGTCGGCATGGATCTCAATCGAAGGGGGCTCTCCTTTCTGGCTATACTCATCAATCAGGTAGCGAAGTTGATAACGGTTGCGTACCTCTCGCTGCGCAACCGCTCGCTTCCCCTGCTGATCCAGAAAGATAGAGAGGTTCTTTTTGGCAACACGAGCATCACTACTGGAACCGGGATGTTCAATCTCCCAAAAACTAGGGGAACGAACCGTTCCAGCGACCAGAAAAAATATAATCAGCAGAAAAATGACGCTGACCAGTGGGGTCATGTCCAGCTCTGAATGTTTGCTTCTGTGATAGTTGAATTCCATCGGTCACTCGCTACCGAACCAGGCTTACCTGATCAGCGCCTCCCGCACGAAGCTGATCCATCACCTGAATAACCTCTTGCAGTGGTAGTCCGGCATCAGGACGTACAATAAAGCGGGTCTGAGGCATTTTAATCAGACTTTGCCTGGTTCTCTCTGCAACTTCACTTAGGTGGGCTGCTCTGCCGTTAAGGTCAATACGCCCTCCGGCATGAACTCTAACCAGAGAACCCCCTTGCCAAGAGCTTACCCCCTCTCCTTTCTGGGCAGGAATGTTAAGCGCCATCATACGCTGCTGAGAAAAGCTCGTGGTCAACATAAAGAAGATCAACAGCAGAAACACGACATCAATCAGAGAGGTCAGGCTAAGCCACTGTCGTCTGGATGGGGAACCTACCTTCTCAAACCACATGAGCGTTACAAATAGACCGTTAAATCAGCAAGTAGTATTGATCAGGCTGCACGTCGCATAGCACTGAGTGTACGGGTCACCGCATCCCCCATATCCTGTCGCACGCGCTCAACAATCCCCTCTAGCCAATTGACCGCTGCCAACGCCGGAATCGCTACCGCAAGACCAAAGGCCGTAGTCACTAACGCCTCCCAGATACCGCCGGCAAGCAGAGATACATCAACCTGAACACCCGCCCCCTCTAACTGCATAAAGGCCTGGATCATTCCCAAAACCGTTCCCAGCAGCCCCAATAGTGGGCTCAGGTGGGCGACGGCATCAAGTCCACGGATATAGGAGGTGAGATGTTCCAACTGTGCACGTCCTTCACTCTCCAGCTCCTCTTTTGCAGCACTATTTTCCTCGAAAGGGAGCGTAGTATTACAGAGCTGAATCGATTTAGCCATCACCGCAGCGATCGGGCTATTTCTTTTCTTGGAGAGTTTGGCTACGGCAATTTCCAC
>JABHIC010000304.1 GCA_018671205.1 Gammaproteobacteria bacterium | reverse complement strand
GCTGCTTTTACCAAAGCGGGACTCCAACCTCCGGGTACAGTAGCCCGTTCCTGCCCCCACATCGAGAATACGTTCTGGCTTGAGTGGCACGTACTCAAACTGCTCCAGCATTCGGTCAGCCACTTCGCGCTGTAGCACCGCTACGGCATCGTAGCTATCCACCGCCCGCTCAAAATTGGCGCGGATGCGCCGGCGCTCCAACGAATAAGGGGGGCTA
Source organism: Gammaproteobacteria bacterium (assembly GCA_018671205.1). Taxonomy (GTDB): domain Bacteria; phylum Pseudomonadota; class Gammaproteobacteria; genus Thiopontia. The sequence goes on along the minus strand of JABHIC010000304.1, from coordinate 2,528 downwards.
CTGTCCAAATTGAGATACCTCTTGAAGAAACAGACCCGGGTGACTCAGAAAGGGGGCATGCGCTGCCCCCGCCACCCGAACCACTGAACTCTGCCTCATCTGTTCTGCCGCATACTCAGCAGCGGAGGGCGGAACCAGTTGATCCCGTTCCCCCATAATCCAGTGGGTCGGTTGTTGAATCGCAGACAACATGGGACGCAGGTCGGTCTCATTCAATATCCTCAATCCTGCCTCCAGGGTACCGGGTAGCGGCGGCTCTGCCAATGACTGTTTTAACTCCTGCAGCCACTGCCTCCCACCCTTTACCCCCAACATCTGCAGGGTGATAAAGCGTCCAATGGTGCTCTCCCGGCTACGGATCAGGGCCTCCCCAAAATCATCCAATACTTTCTGCTTAATCGCCTCTCGCCACCCCCCCCCCTGCACGAAGCGGGGCGTTGCTCCAACCAGAACTATTTTTGATACTCTCTCTGGCTGCTCCAGAGCCAGCTGCAGTGCAACCTGTCCGCCCAACGACCATCCCAACCAGATAGCGCTAGCGGGAGCCTGTGCGGCCACATCCTCTGCCATTGCCGAGAGGGTCATCGACTCCAGCAGCGGACGACCACAATACCCCGGCAGGTCAACCACTGTCACCTCAAACTGCTGTCGCAATCGCGGGAGCAGTGCATTCCAGACGGAACGATTGAAGCCCCAGCCATGAATCAGGATCAGCGGCTGCATGCGGCCAGTGCCTCCAACAGTTGATCCAGATGGGATTCTGTATGGTTGGCAGAGAAGGTGATACGTAGACGCGCACTCCCCTCTGCTACTGTAGGGGGGCGGATCGGTGCGACCAGTATCCCTTGTTGCCACAGCTGCTCTGATAGTTTCAGCGCATCTTTCGATCGGCCCACCAACAGCGGCTGTATTGCTGTGGTGGAGTGGATTAAGTTTAGCTTCAGTGTGGCCGCCCCTTCACGGAAAAAGGCAACCATCTTCTGTAACTGTTCGCGCCGCTCTGCCCCCTCTCGCACCAGCTCAACTGCCTTACGGGTCGCCTCTGCCTGTGCCGGTGGGGTTGCGGTGGTATAGATGTAGGTACGCGCCTGCTGAATCAGGGTCTCAATCAATGGCTCGCTTCCGGCCACAAAAGCCCCGGATACCCCAAAGGCCTTACCCAAGGTTGCCATCAGTATGGGAACCTCGGTAGAGCCCAGCCCAAACTTCGCCACGGTTCCCCTTCCCTGTGGCCCTTGCAGCCCGATTCCATGTGCATCATCCACCAGCAGTGTTGCGCCTCTTGAGAGGCACTTTTCCGCAATAGCGGGAAGTGGTGCGTTATCTCCATCCATACTAAAGATTCCATCCGTGACGACCATTGTTCTTCCATTTGCTGGCTCAGAGAGTCTCCGCTCCAATCCATTGAGATCGCTATGCCCATAGCGCAGTAGCCTGGCCCCCGACAATTTCGCGCCATCCAGTAAGGAGGCGTGGTTAAGGCGATCATGGATGGTTCGATCTCTACGCCCAAGCAGGGCCTGATGAATACCGAGATTGGCCTGATAGCCCGAGGAGAAGAGCAAAACCCGTGGATACTCCAGAAAATCGGCCAGCTCCTCTTCTAGTGCATGGTGGGCTGCACTATGTCCACTGACCAGGTGCGCCGCACCGCTGCCGACTCCCCAACGGGAGAGCCCCTGCTGAAATGCCGCTATAATTTGAGGATGGTTGGCCAACCCCAGATAGTCGTTACTGCTAAAAGAGAGGTAGCGCTTACCCTCTACCTCAACCTCTACCCCTTGGGGGGAGTCGACCACCTGCCGTTGACGATAGAGGGATTGACGCCTGCGTTCATCCAGTTGTTGCTGTAGAGAAAAGTCCAGACTCATCCGCCACCTCTCACTCAGGGGTACTGCTGAAAAAGTGCATTTTTAGAGCGGCTATCAACCCAGTTCGACCACTTCACCCACTTCCACCTCCAGACCCAGCTTTGCAAACAGCAAGGCATCACTCGCCTCCCCCGCATTCGGGGTCGTCAGTAGCTGTTCACCAGAGAAGATCGAATTGGCTCCCGCGAAAAAGCAGAGTGCCTGCATCGTCTCACTCATCGACTCACGTCCCGCCGAGAGCCGTACCCATGACTTTGGCATCAGAATTCGTGCCACGGCAATAGTACGTACAAACTCCAGTGGATCCAGCTCTTCCAGACTCTCCATCTCATCCAGTGGTGTTCCAGCAACCTTGACCAGTCGATTAATCGGCACACTTTGCGGCTGTTCAGGCAGGTTCGCCAGTGTCGCTAATAGCCCCGCGCGATCATGGCGTGACTCTCCCATACCCACAATACCCCCACTACAGACCTTTATTCCGGCATCACGAACATGCTCTAGCGTATCTAGCCGATCCTGATAACTGCGTGTGGTGACCACCTCTCCATAATACGCCTCCGAGGTATCGAGATTATGGTTGTAGTAGTCGAGCCCCGCTCTTTTCAACTTCTCTGCCTGATGCCCGGTTAGCATCCCCAGCGTCATACAGCTCTCCAT
>JABHIC010000303.1 GCA_018671205.1 Gammaproteobacteria bacterium | reverse complement strand
GCACCTCTAAAAATGCACTTTTTCAGTGATTGCTGCGTCAGCTCCGTACTCGAGTCCTCATGTACTTGCATGTACACTGCGGCTCTCCGTGCGGTGCTTTCTTGCACTCACAGAAAAATTACTATTTTTAGAGGTGCCCTTGATTATCGAGTAATATTGTCAGATATTATTCCATTCCCTAGCTTAATGCAGAAAAAATATGACGACACTATCTGAAGAGCGCTGTGAGGCGTGCCGGAGCGGAGCCCCCAGGGTATCTGATGAAGAGATGGGGATGCTGGCAGAGCGTGAGGGGCATCACCCCGCTATTTTGACAGAGTGGGGGAAAACAACCGTCACCTGGTGGAGCCATAAAATCGGCGGACTGCACCGCAACGACTTCATCATGGCCGCGAAAAGTGACCAGATTTACCGTGCCCCCTAATGGGCAAGATTAACATCACCGCTGATAACAAATGTAGCTTCTGTAGTGGAACAACCTGCTGTAGCTACTTTACCCAGCAGGTTGACACCCCCCGTAGCAAGGCCGACTTCCAGACCCTGCTCTGGCAGATTGCCCATGAGAAGGTAGAGCTCTATCAGGATGAAGATGGCTGGTTTCTGATCATCAACAACCGTTGCCACTTCCTTGAGGGTGATGGCCGTTGCGGTATCTACGAACAGCGCCCAACCATCTGTAGAGAACATGATAACGAGTGGTGTGAATATGATGAGTTGGCAGAGAAACATTTCAAACGTCACTTCACCAGCTATCAGGCGCTGCTGAAATACTGTAAAAAGAGATTCAAACGGTGGGATGGATAAACACCCCCCCACTGCAACCAAGGAAAAATACCCTCATGAGTGAAACCCCCTACATTCTGGATGTCAATCAAGATAATTTTCAGGAGGCCGTCCTACAGGCCTCTTTTAACGTCCCTGTCATGGTCGACTTCTGGGCACCGTGGTGCAACCCTTGCAAAACATTGATGCCTGTGGTCACCAAACTGGCAGAGGAGTTTGAGGGAAAATTTATCCTCGCCAAGGTAAATGTCGATGAGAACCAACCCCTAGCAGCCCAGTTCAATGCCCGCAGTGTACCTACCGTCAAAATTTTTCGTAACGGCGCAGTGGTCGATGAGTTTATGGGGGCACAACCAGAGAGCAATGTGCGCCAGCTGCTCGACAACCATATTGAACGCCCCTCTGACCTGGCGCGGATGGAGGCGAGTCGGCTGATTGAACAGGGTGATCTGGATGAGGCGATTGAGCAACTACAACGCGCCAACCAGGCAGACCCTGAAAACCCCAGAGTCCGCAGTGACCTGATTGCCACCCTCTTTCTCAAAGAGGATTATGAGCGGGTTGAGGAGGCGCTTCAGGCACTCCCCGCCGTGGAGCGTGATACAGAGGAGATCCGTGGTCTGGAGAGCCGCCTGCTGTTTGCCAAGGTCGCTGCTGCTGCCCCCGACCTGGAGGAGCTACAGGCCACCCTTGAGAGTGACCCTGACAACAGCGAGGCACGCTATCAGTTCGCCGCACAACGGGTTATTGAGGGCGATACTGAGGGGGGGCTGAACGCGCTTCTGCTACTCATGATGAGAGATCGGGCGTATGGCGACGATGGCGCGCGCAAGGGGATGATCGCCATCCTCGACACTCTGGGCGACCACGCAATGGTCGCTCAGTGGCGACGCAAGATGGCCAATACCCTGCTCTGAGACGGTCGAACTAAGGTTGTCGGAGCAGTGGGGTTTAATTCCCCCAGATTCTGCAGTAGTATCCCTCTCAATAGAGTAGACTTGTAGCCATTACCAAGGGGGGAAATGTGCGGCTTTGGGGGGAAATCTGGGGGAGGCGTACACCACGTACCCACACCCTGTTCTACTATCAGCTACGAGGCAGCCTTGTGGCGCTGCTGGTGACCGTCCTGACCATTGGCGGGGTGGTCTACAACCTTGCAGAGCAGGCGCTGCTTGAGACGACCAAACAGAACCTGAAGTACCATGCCGAATTCCGTAAGGAGCGCATTCTCAACATCTTTCAGCAGCAGAAATCCTGGATGCTGAAGGTCTCCAACAGTGTGGGGATGGCCGGCTTTGCTGGGCGACTGGTTAACAGCTACCAGCGTCTGGGAGAAGAGTCACCCGCCTATCAGGGGAATCAGAAGCGCTTTCGCAAAGAGTATCAGGTACTGCTCAACTCTCAGGGTATTGATGACCTCTTTCTGCTCACTCCGGAGGGAGAACTCTTCTTTTCACTACGCCCAATGGATAGGGAGACGGGAGTCAATCTGGGCAGCGAGGGGCTATATGGTGAAACCATCCTCTCTTCTCTGCTTGAAAAAGTGATCGCCGAAAAGCGACTCTCCGTCTCACGCTATGGTCATATTGAGCAGACCAAGTCCCTATCCTCCGGGGTTTTGATGGCGATCCCACTCTTCCCCGCGCAGCTCCATGGAGAGGTGGATGAGCAGCAGGTCATCGCCATTCTGGTGCGCCCCTTCTCGCTACGACAGCTACGCGACCTGCTGGAGAGCTACAGCGGATTGGGAAGGAGCGGTGAGGTGGTGATTGCCCAGGCCCGTGATGCCGAGAACATCCATAATGGGGTGAACTTTATCAGCCATTTTCGTCACCCGGATCAGACCTTGCCGGATCAGGCGTGCCAGAAAATCCGCCTCAATAGTCCCGAGCGTTTCTCTTCGATGCATGCCCTGAGAAAAGAAGATGGTGCCGGGTGGATGCTTAACAACAGTTGCCGCCCCGTCTATGGATTCTGGACTTGGCTGCCTGAACTGGAGTGGGGCATGGTGGTTCGGCAGAGTCGTGATGAGATCATGGCACCCATTTTCCAGCTACAACAGAACATCCTGGTTGCCACGCTGTTTATCCTGCTGTTTCTGATCTGGATGGTACAGCGTCAGGCCCGATTCCTCGCCACCCCCATTGAGCAGTTGACCCAATTTTCCGAGGCGGACAAAATTGAGGAGTATCAGACGGGCGCCATCCAGGAGGTTAACCAGCTGACCACCACCCTGCAGCAGATGGTCGCAGTCCTCCGTTTTAGCCAACGCTCCCTGGAGCAACGTGTCGAGCAGCGCACCCGTGAACTACAGGAGCAGACCCGTGAGACCGAATCCATCCTCTCCTCCATGCAGGAGGGTCTTCTGGTGGTCAACCCCCGCGGGCGCATCACCCGAACCAACCAGAAGTTTGTCTCACTCATGGGCAGTGGTAGCGAGAGCCAACTGCTTGGAAAGCCCCTCGGAGAACTCTTTAGTGCAGAGATCGACAGCCATGATCAGGGAGCCTCTCTGGAACGTTTAGGTCACCAACTGCAACAGATCCATGACCGCG
>JABHIC010000302.1 GCA_018671205.1 Gammaproteobacteria bacterium | reverse complement strand
GAAGTCACGGATTCAGGTTAGTATCAATAACTATCCTTCTGAGTATGCTAATAGGGGTGGATGGGGATGGATAGGGACTGATAAAAACAGATAGGGATGGATATATATATAGGGGGGGAGGGGGACAGCCCGGGTTAATTCAACTAAAGACATGGGGCATTATCGTGTATTAGCCTCAGTTATTTTCAGTGATAGTATAAGGTGCCGCCATCTGCAAATAACGGCAAGATAAAGCTGCCCTGTTTATTATGGACATACAGGTAGTCGCCAAGGGGGAACCATGTATCCCGCTTTCTGCGGGGCGGGTCGGCATGTACGGGGAGGGGGCCCGAAACTCATGCTCAGTTGCCCAGAGTGGCCACCTCTGGGGCATTTGGAGGCTGGGGTTGGGAGTGGCCATGGGGCAGCTCGGGGGTGCAGAGAGGGGCAGAGTGGGCGTTTCTGGGGTAGTTTCAGTAAGTCGATGTTTTTGCTGGGTGTTTCAGGTTTTCAGCTTTTTGTGGGGGGTGGTGGATTGGGGGGGTTGGAATCTTCAAGAAAAACATGGAGATACGTCAGCTTTTCAGCTTTGCAGCTTTTTAAACCCTAAGGGGCTGAAGATCTGAAAAGCTGAAATGGTCAGGTTCAGTGCATGTGGGCGACTGGTGGAGAGGGTGCCTGCCCGCCTCACTCCGAGACACACAGAGCTGGAGAGAGTGGGCCCCTCTGGGGCGTTTGGGAGCTGGGCATGGGGGTAGCCATGGGGTGCATGCTGTGGCCGAGAGTGGGCACCTCTGGGGGAGAGGGTGATGGGGCAGTTTTTCAGGGTTTCGGTTTTGGGGTGAAAAGCTGGGATGGTTAGTAACTCCATGAAACAGATCGGATCGGGGTGGATTTTCAGTCAGGTTTGCAGCTTTGCAGATCTGTGGCCCCTAGGGGGTGAAAAGCTGAAAATCTGAAAAGCTGACGAAAGTCGATGATTTTCATGGGGAAATCGTGAGGGATGTTTCTGGGGTCGATGAAAACCTGAGTAAGTGGATGAAATGTATGGAGGTTTCATGTATGGAGGTTCAGTGTTAGTACCCAAGGGGTGATAGCTGTGGCTCTCATTGGGATACTTCCTCTCTTGGAAATCACTACTCTCTTCTACTTTTCCCCAATCATCTTTCAGTCCTATCAGCCTCTGAAAAGCTAAAACCAGAAGCTGTTCATCGAGTGGCTAGCTTTTTGGCTTATTGACCAGCATAGGTTTGATGTTGTTTTGTAACTGAATGAATTTAAACACCTCTGCAGATCTGCAGGTTTTCATCCCCCTAAGGGATACGGATCTGCAGATCTGAAATGGTCGGTTAGTGTGCCCCTGGGGGGGTTCAAATCTGCCACCAGATGCCCTGAGTAGCCACCTATCGTACCCGGTGGGGCTGAGGATGGGGGAGCAGGTGGAGGGTTCTTGGATATCGGAGGTGGTCAGAGTGCCGGCCTCTGGGTGCATTGATCAACTCATTGATTTTTATCACCTCTGCAGATCTGCAGGTTTTCAGACCCCTAGGAGATACAGATCTGCAGATCTGGAATGGTCGGTGAGTGTACCCCTCACGAACATGCTGGAGTTGAGGTTGCGATGAGGTGTACCATGATTGGAGGATCATACAGTAAAGGAGTGAATAAGGTGGCTAGGAAGAAAAGAGGAGTTGAGCCAATCAGTGTGTCTGTTGAGGAGGTTGTGGCTAAGGCTGTCAATCTGGGTTACGCACCCGATATGGGTAGCGTGGATGATATGTTGGCGGCATTCCTAGAAGATTCAGAGTATGAGTTGTCTCAAAGAGGCACCTACATTGAGAGTCCAACCTCTCCTGATCAGATCCAGATCCAAATCAAGGCCGATGCTGATAAAGGGGCTGTGTTGCATGAGAGAGTTACCAGAAAGCGCGTGGAACTCGCAAGAGCGATCCGTGAAGCACTTACCTACGAGATTGGCAAAAAGGGCAGCAAACTGAAGGTGACGAATGAGAGGACACCTCGTGACCGGATTAATATGAAGGAGGCCAATGAATGGTTGAGAGAGAAATTCGGTATTGATCTTCGGGACTGGGCACCACCGACACCTGAGCGACGGAGAGAGATGACGGATGAGGAGCGAGAGGCTCATTTGCGTATGCTTGCGCTCTTCGTGAGGGAGTACATAAGAGGTAAGTCAGTTAATCAATTTGCCGAACATTTGGCTAAACACAACTATGATGGGTTTTCACAATCCAAGATCCGTGATGCAATAAATCTTGCCCTTAAGAGTGAAGAGGATTTTCCGTTTATTGAATCAAATCCAGAGAAAACTAAAAAATAGTTACGTTGTAAAAATCAATTTACAGACTTTCGCGTAGCCCCTTCTGATGAGCGATCATTGCACCTCATTGTTTACGAAAGGAGAGTTGCTGTGAAAAAATGTCATGATTTTACTGACGATAAAAATTTTATTAATTATTCGCATGAGTTGCGCGGTGAATATGTTAGAAGTGCCATGGAGGTTTCGGCAGATGTCGATCCAGCTTTCGACATCCGCGATCAGGCAGGGCTGAAAATTTCGCTAGATTTGTTAGAGTGTCATTTGAATTCGCTTATCGTGGATTTTGATATTCCGAGCAAAACTTCGAAAAAAGTGCATGCTGAAATTAAGAGCACTCGCCAAATTTTGATACCCTCTTCATGTGGGAACGCATTAAATTATAGGCCAATTTTGGAGGCGGATTTCTCTCAGGATACGGATGGTTTGATGCAGGAGTTGGATGGCATGCTTGACGCGAACCTTAGTTTAGCGGTGGCAATTTCTAACTCTATTGTTGGTCTTGAATATGATGCCGAATATAAGGTTAGCCTGAGTTCCACATTTGAATTGTTCGAATCGGCAGCGAATGACTTGATCGAGAAATTGTCGTTGAGTGACAAAAAAACACAACCAGCGATCGATTATTTGGTTGATAGAAAAGAGTGGTTTTCAGAGTCATTAGAGGGGGAGGCTATAGAGTTCGAGTCAAGATTTCCAGTACTATGTTCAAGGAAAATTTTCGTTGATATGCATCGAGACGTTGCATTCTGCTCAATGTGATTAATTGAAAGCGCCCCAAGGGGAAAACTCCTTGGGGCGCGTTGATTTGGATTTGCAAATGAAAACCGTTAAACAAGAAATTATTGACTGCAACGGTGATTGCGGTTGTGCGGCTATTGAGTGGGCTAATTTTGGCTATACTCCCGTGCCCATTGTCCCCGGTACCAAACGACCGGCGGTAAAAAGAGACCCTTGGCTAAATGGCCTGTCACTATCCAAAATCGAGCGCCACTGGGAAGAGAATCCAGCTCATGAGGTCGCCGCCATTTTGGATGATACTTACATCGTCCTTGATGCAGACACAGCCACGGGCAACACTGCGATCCAGAAACTGATGAAGGATAAGCGTGTAAAACCGGCCCTGATCATCAGTACGAAGCGCGGCTACCACTATCACTTTCGACTGGCTGCAGGTGTTGTCTGCCGGACACGGTCACATAACACTATGGAGCACCCTGAGCGGATCGATATTCGTGCAGGTGGCTCCATGGCGATGCTGCCACCCAGCACAAACAAAAGGCTCATCCGGTGCGATGCACAGTCAATTGAGGAGCTGACTGAAGTGGGTCAAGACTTTGTGGATGCACTTTATCGCCACAATAAAACTGATCCACCGAGAGAGATTGAACGAGT
>JABHIC010000036.1 GCA_018671205.1 Gammaproteobacteria bacterium | reverse complement strand
CGTACTTGTGGGAGTTGTTGCGTAGCTATGATTGCTACTCTCTCACAATGCTTATCTTTTGTCCACTATTTCGTTAAATTGATTACCCTAATGAACTGGGGTCTGAACGGTTACACGGATTCAGGTATGGAGTAAACAGCACTCCGTAGGACACCCACTGATGGACAGACATCATCAGGCAATTATTGGCTATTTAAATGAGCTGATTGAGTATTATCAGTCCATTCATCTCTCCTCGTCTAGACAAAAAGCACTCAGTATTCTGCCAAAACTCCATCAATATGCGGATATCCATTTGAAGAGTGAAGAGGCCCTGCTGGCTCAAGTAGGCTTTAGTAACCTGGAATCACATACCAAAATCCACGATCAATATAAAGATTTGGTTATTTCCTTCTACCAACAGGAGATGGATGTAGAAAAATTACATAGCCTGATCAAGGGGCTGCGAACATGGTGGGATGATCATATTCTCAAACAGGATATGGCTTATCGGCCTTTTGTTGAAGGAGTTGACTTAGAGCCCAACCTAATGCCGTTGACATTGAACGAAGAGGATAACCGTGAAAATGAGGTAGATGAAGAGTTGATGGAAATCTTCCGAGATAGTACGGTTGCCAACAAAGACAAATTGACTGCGGCTCTTTCGGATAAGGATTGGAGTGAGGTACGGGCAACCGCTCATACTATCAAAGGAAGTGCAGCATCCTTTGGCTTTCCTGAACTATCCAATGTGGCGGCGAGATTACAGTCTGTACTGGACAAAGAGCAGGTAGGTCAAGCTTCAGAACTTACAATGAATTTACTGCTTGAGATGGATAAGGTACTGCGCTAATCTGAGGCCGTATGTGAAATATTGGCGCTAACTCACAACACCTGTCAGAGTTATGGATGGGATCTGCATCAGGGTAAAGCACAGGGGAGCCCCGCTCCTAAGGCAGTACCCTACCCATCTCAATCACTAAATCCATTGCCAGACCAGCCACCTCCTCTGCCCTCCCTTCATCAACGGAGAGCTGTACAGCCTCGGCCTGCATGGAAAGTTCAGGGTAGCCAAAAGAGGCCGCGCTGCCCTTCACGGTATGTACAACAGCCCTTACCTCAGCCCAATTCTTAGCGGAGAGTGCCGCTGTGAGCTTATCTCTGTTCTTTGTGGTACTGTCAAAGAAGATTGCCATCAGCTCATCATCAACCTCATCCTCCGCCTCCGCCTCCGCCTCCGAATGCCGTGATGGCGCAACTGAATGGTCAAACTTATCCTGTAGCCGGCGTGGTTTTTTTGTTGATCGGTCATCATCGATAATAGCAATCTCTTCAGACCTTCTCTCTCTGATGCGGCGGTCTTCTATACCAAGCTCAGCTAATTTAAGCTGATCTTTTTCCTCTACCAGATAACGATGTAATACACGTCTTAGCTCCTGACGATCAATCGGTTTCATCAGAAACTCCTCACACCCCTCTGCTGCAAATGCATCTCGGTGCCTCTGCATCACATTGGCCGTCAGTGGAACAATCGGTGTAGTAACTCCCTGCTCTCTCAACACCCGCGTTGCCTCAATACCATCCATCTCGGGCATCTGCATATCCATAAGAATCAGATCAAAGCTATTCGCGCTTGCCCGCTCTACCGCCGCTACTCCATTCTCGACAACAGCCACCGTAATCCCCATGCTCTCCAGAATTCTCCGCTCCAGCAGTTGTAGCTCCAGGGTATCTTCTGCAATCAATACGGTTGCATCATAACGCTGCTGCAGGATGGATTGAGTCTGACCATCGGCCTGACTCTCCTCCACCGGAATATCCGTTGGGCGATAGGGAATACGCAGCTGGAAGATCGACCCTTTTCCCTCTATGCTGGAGACATCAATTTCACCCCCCATCATCTCTGTGAGGTTGAGGGAGATATAGAGCCCAAGACCACTACCGCCAAAACGCCTCGACACAGATCCATCGGCCTGCTCGAAGCGACCAAACAGTTTGTCAATGGTATCCGGGGACATTCCAACCCCCGTATCCTCAACATTACAGAAGAGGTACCTGGAGTCATGCCAAACCTTCAACAGTACTCCCCCCTGCTCAGTAAACTTGATCGCGTTCGCTAATAAGTTGATCAGGATCTGCCCCACACGCTGGCCATCACCCAGTAACTGGAGTGGCTCATCACTACGCTGCTCTACGGTAAGCTCGATACCCTGGTCACAGGCTTTGACCAGGAACATCCTCTCCAGATCATTCAGCAACACATTCAGATCATAAGGGGTCTCTTCAATGACAAACTTGCCCGCCTCAATCTTTGACATATCCAGAATATCATTCACCAGAGCCAGTTGGTTGCGCCCCGCACGCCCTATCGCATAGATAATTTCCTGATCTTCGCTATCCGCAGCATGTTCGGCAAGTACCTCACAGTTACCAATAATCGTCGCCAATGGCGTGCGTAGCTCATGACTCATTGAGGCCAGAAACTCATCCTTGGCCTTCTCCAGCCGTGTGAACTCCGTTGTATCCACCACACCGGCCATGATATAGCTTGCACCATCCAGAGTGATGGGACTCAACCCAATATTCAATGGAAACTCTACCCCGGATTTGCGAATACCTCTTACAGTACTCGTCCCACTTCCCATCGCGCGGGTATGGGGATTATTGGAGAACGCCTTACGGAACTGTTGATGCTGCCCATGGAACCTTTCCGGAACCAACCGCTCAATAGGCTGATTCAGCAGTTCACCCGCCTCATAACCAAAGATCTCAAGCAGTGCAGGATTTGCCTTTACCAGTTTTCCCTCCATATCGATGATACCAACTCCGGAGGGTGTGGCATTCACAATCGTTGTGTATTCCTCTGCAACCTGTGTGGTGCGCTCATGGCTCCGTTGAAGCGTTTGGTGGACCCTTCGCAGATAACCCACGGCCAGAACCAATCCTAAAAAGAGCAGCAGGACAAACAGAAACAGCAGTTGTGTCACCCGTCCAGATCGCTCCTCCTCCTCCTCCTGCCCCGCTTGATGAATACTACGTAGCTGATCTATTTCAGCAGTAACACCAACAGCAAGAGCGGCTTTCAGATGCTGCTCCATCTTTGTATAACTATTCAGCACCAACGAAGAGTGACGCAGTACCTCTTTTGCGCCCTGAACAGCCAGCCCCCCCTCCCCCCTCGTGGATTCAATCTCTCTCTGTAGCGCCTCAAAACGCTCCAGCAGGGCGAGTGAGCTATAACGCTGATCATTCATCAGATAGGCGAGCAGGTCCTCCATGACACGGTGTGCCTCATAAGGGAGCGAGCTTTTCTCAAATTTCGCATAAGCCTCCGTCTGTTTACTCAACGTCGGCAGATAGAGAATGCTATTATTATAAAGGGCACGTGAGGATTTAAACTTGGAGACCTCACGCTCTTTTCTCTCAAAGCGCACTCTCAGCAGATCCAGCTGACGATAAAGGCGTCCGCTGTACTCATCCCCCATGTAATCGGAATGGATCATCAACTGGGATAGGAGATATTTTATCTCTCGCTCTACCTTTACCAACTCATCAAAGTTCTCACTCATCTGAAACCTGCGGTAGAGCAGTGTTGACCTGTAGTGCTCATCTTGCTTTTCCAGCTGGTTGATCAGATCAAGATAGAGAAAGTGTTGCTCTGACTCCACTTTTTGATAGAAGACCGTCAAGCCAATAATTACGGCAAGCAACAGTATCAGTATTGGGCTTGCAAAGCGCTGAACAAACCGTTGAGCGAGACTCATTAATCACTCCCCTCAAGATCACCACTCAGGGACTCCAGGAAGGCCACAAGATGGTCAACATCTTCATCAGAGAGCTCTTTTCCAAGCTGGAACCGCCCCATACTGCTCACCGCATCACGCAGTGTCGGACGTGAACCATTGTGGAAATAGGGGGCTGTAAGTGCGACATTGCGCAGTGAAGGAACCCTAAAGACCAGGGTGTCACTGATATCACCCGTTACCCTATAACGCCCCAAGTCACTCTCACTAAACTGCTCAAGTTGCTGTTTAGTTGCATAGATGCCAATCTTTTCAAACAGATTCCCTCCCACATTACGCCCTTGATGACAACTGACACATCCATACTTCACAAACCGCTCATAGCCACTCTTCTGTTTCTCTGTAATCGCCGTATTATCTCCCATCAGATATCGATCAAAAGGGCTATCCGGTGTCACCAGTGTGCGCTCATAAAGGGCGATAGCATCCGAAATTGTAGCCACTGTGATCCCCTGTGGATAGATAGAGAACTGCTTCACCATCTCAGGGTCCGAGCGCAAACGGTCAATAATATCGGGCCACTTCCCGTTCATCTCATTCGGGTTACCGATCGGGTCGCTCACTTGGTCCAGTAGGTCTGGTGAACGCCCATCCCAAAACAGCTTAACGTTGAAGGTGGCATTCAAAACCGTCGGGGTATTGCGACCCAGCTTTACTCCATTGAGCCCCAATGAGTCACCACGCGGATCATGCCCCCCCACTCCGGGCACATGGCAGGAGAGACAACTCACCTCTTCACTACCTGAAAGTCGTGTATCCCTGAAAAGCTGCCGCCCAAGATCGACACGCCGTTGAAGATCCGCTGACAACACCAGAAGGTGTGGAATGGGGTTGATTGGACTCTCTATTTTCTGCCTGGCAGCCGGTTGGTAGAATGCGTCATCACTGAAGTAGCGAAGAGCAGCTTGAGGCCTCTCTTTCTGATGCAGTTGCCACGGCCCTTTCAGGCTCCATAATGCTGCTAATATTGCCACAACCGATAATAGCAACAACAGGGTAACCCGTTGCCTCTCCGTTAACATACCACTCTTCTCCCCCAACCCATTAATCACTCATACCGAACCGGAGAGACTATAGCAAAGAAAGGTGAAGATCTGATAAAAATCGGCCTCTCAGCTACCATTGACCTCACTAATCAACCACCTCTAATTATCACAAAAATTATATTGGAATAGAGCCACTGACATCGATATAATGTATTCACCAATAAAACAAGGCACATTAGCGACTATCATGACTAGGCAGCGATACAACTTTATCGGCACGATTGTAGCGATCTTCTTCGGAGTCATCTCCTCTGTAGAGGCAGAAGTTCCCCTGATCTTTGGTGTACACCCTTACATGTCTAACGCCAAATTGGAGCAGAAGTTCACCCCTCTGATCCACTACCTTGAGGCCAAAACTGGCCAACCCATCGAGCTTAAGATTGGCCGTAACTACACGGAGCATATCGATGCAATCGGCAATGATCGTATTGATATTGCCTATATTGGGCCAGCCCCATTTATATCTATGGTCAATAAATATGGTAAAAAAAATATTCTGGCTAAATTGGAAATCAATGGAGATTCCCATTTCAGAGGCCGAATTATTGCCCATCAAGAGAGCAAGCTAAAAAGCCTGGCCGAGCTTAAGGGGCGCCATTTTGCCTTTGGTGATGAAAGCTCAACCATGAGCCACTTGGTACCGCGCTACATGCTGATCCAGGCCGGTATTACAGTCGGCAAAGATATCCAACACAGCTTCCTGAACAGCCATGAAAATGTTGCTCTAGGGGTTCTGGTGGGTGATTTTGATGCTGGTGCGATAAAAGATGAGGTATTTATCAAGTTTCAATCCAGAGGGATTAAGGAAATCGCCTCAACACCCCCCATCTCATCGCATCTAATCATCACCCGAACCGACCTACCCGATGCCACAAACAGAATACTGCAAGAGGCCCTTTTCAGCCTGAAAGACTCTCCATCAGGAGAGCAAATTATGGGAAGTATCCGTTCCGGAATGAGCGCATTTGTCCCTGCGGACGAGGAGGACTATGCCAATCTGAAAACAATTATTGACTCATTGAATCAAGCGGGGATTCATTAGAGATGGAGACTCAGTGGCAGGGACTACGCTGGCCACTGATCGGCAGCATACTATTTACCCTGATACTGGTTTTTACCAGTCGCTACTATTACATTACTGAGCGTGACAAGATTCTGGAATATGACAAGGCTCAGGCAAATGTCTCTTTTCAGATGATCAAGATTCAGCTGGAGCACCTACTGCATAAGGGCAACTACCAGGATATCAACCCCTTTGTTGAGCGTATTGTAGATAATAACCCCAACTTTTTACAGATAAAGCTCGCCTCCTCAAGTGGTGTCACCATAGCTCACTATTCTCGCCAGGGCCTATTCACCAAACAGCTGGAGACTGAATACACCATCCCCTACTCCTACCGGGGCATGGCCCACCTGCTGTTAAAGTGGGACTCATCCTATGCAGACAAAGAGATCGTAATCAAGCTGGCACAGACTACCGTTACCGCACTGTTGGTCTGGATCATCAACCTCTTTTTTCTACTCCTCTATAGACGCCGCCTCAATGAGGTCTATCGACTCAATGACCGCATTGCCTCTGAGGAGATTGTCTCCACACTGTTGCGTATCTCAAAAAAAGGGATTCCATTGAAGACTATTCTGAGACAGTCTCTGGAAACAGTTTTCAGGAAACCTGCATACAAGCTGCTGAGTAAAGGCTCCATCTTTCTGATGGACTCAAAAGAGCCTGTTCTGAAGATGAGTGCCCAGATCGGTATGGAGCCTTCCCTGTTAAAAAAATGTGATCGAGTCCCAATAGGCAGCTGCATCTGTGGACGTGCAGCTCAGTCCCGCAAGCTGCTCCACCTCTCCGATATAGATGATCATCACGACCATAGCGCTGAGGGCATGGAGCCTCACGGCCACTACTGCATTCCAATAATGGATAAAGAGGAGATCTTGGGGCTGTTGAATATCTACGTTCCATCTGGGCATCAAAGAAACCAGAGTGAGGACCGTTTTATGCAGATGGTTGCCGATACGCTAGCGATTATTATCGCGCGGTGGCATAGCGAGCAGGCCCTGCGTAATAACCAGGAACGGTTCTCTCTGATAATGCAGGGAGCCGGCGCGGATGGATTATGGGACTGGAACCGGGCAACCGATGAGGTCTGGTTCTCACCCCGCTGGAAATCGATGCTGGGATATGCAGAAGATGAGATCGGAGATGAGTTACAAGAGTGGCTTGATCGCATCCACCCTGATGATCTGGCGCTGGCTCGTTCGGCCCTGGATGGATGCATGGAGGGGGTGAACGATAATTTCCATCACGTAATCCGCATCCAGCACAAAGAGGGGCGCTATATGATGACACTGTGCCGTGGCCTGACGGTACGTGATAAACAGCAGACCGTAACGCGTATCGTTGGAACACAAAGTGATATCACTGCGTTACAAGAAGCGGAGCAGCTCCTTGCGGTGAACCAGGCCAAGGACGAGTTTCTTGCATCGATGAGCCATGAGCTACGCACCCCTCTGGCCTCTATTATTGGTAATAGTGAGCTACTGATTGAGCAGGAGAGCAGCCCGGACAAACTTGAATTAATTCAATCGATAGAGCGTGCGGGTCGCAGGCAACTCGCTCTGATTAATGACATCCTCGATATGTCGAAGATTGAATCCGGTATGTTTTCGATTGATGAGACCCCCTATAACCTGGAACTGTTACTGAATGACCTGGAGACGATGTTCCAGGTCAAGGCCCGTGATCGGGGTATCCGATTTTCTGTAGAGCATGACCGTGAAGAGCCCTTTCAGTTACTTGGAGATGCCCAACGCATAGGACAAATCCTGATCAACCTCATTGGAAACGCCATCAAATTCACTGAGCAGGGAGAAGTTACGCTGAGGGTCTGGAGTGACTCCAAAGAGCTCTTTTATAGCATTGAAGATACCGGAATTGGAATGTCACAAGCGACCATTGACAACCTGTTTGGACGCTTCGAACAGGCCGACGGATCCATCTCAAAACGTTTCGGCGGCAGTGGACTTGGTCTCTATATCTCCAAGAATCTTGCACATATGATGAGGGGAGAAATTGATGTATCCAGTGAAGAGAGGAAAGGCTCCACCTTCCAGCTGCGTATCCCCTATCGCCCAACGGATACTCCTGCAGTGAAGAGGCAGGCCAACGATACCGCTCGGCCCGCTCTACAGCAACGTTATCAGGCGTCCGTATTGGTTGCTGAAGACGCCCCGGAACTACAACTTCTGGAATCCAAACTCCTGCAGTCGATGGGAATTACCGTGACGCTGGCCCAGAATGGAAAAGAGGCGATAGAGCTGGTAGCCACAAACCACTTTGACCTGATTCTGATGGATATGCAGATGCCTGAGATGGATGGGATCGAGGCCACACGGGCACTGCGACAACAGGGCATTACCACCCCGATTGTTCCACTAACTGCCAATGCAATGCAGAAACACAGAGATGCGTTTTCCGCAGAGGGGTGTGAGGACTTTTTAACGAAACCTATTGATCGGCAGGAGTTAAAATGTGTACTAAACCGTTATCTGGTGCAGGGGAAAGAGCAGAAAACTTTAGATAAACTTAATATAGAAAACCGGCGCAAAAAAGAGCGACGGTCTGAAGAGATTGCCACTATTGATGATGACCGCTCTACAGATACTCCACGCCGACTACAAGACAAAATTGACCATGTACTTACGACACCACCGCACGCGGCGGTAGAAGAAGAGGTTGATGATGAGTTGATGGCGATCTTCTTTGACAGTAGCACCAAAAACCGGGACAAGCTCAATGCTGCACTTTCCAACAAAGAGTGGAGTGAAGTGAGAGCTACCGTCCATACCATCAAAGGAAGTGCCGCCTCTTTCGGTTATCCTGAACTATCCAAAATGGCAGAAACTGTACAGCTTGCGATTGATCAAGAGCGGCTGGACGAGGTGCCCGCGCTAGCCATGGCGTTAGTAAGATCAATCGGTGAAATCATTCCCTAAGGAGCCTCTGGTTAAGGCTACCTCTAAAAATAGTAATCTTTCTGTGAGTGCAAGAAATCCCCGCACGGAGAGGCATCCCGAAATCATACATCATCAACGAGATCAATGGGTACGGCCACCTCCTGAGGCAAGAACTCTTTTTCACTCTCATTGGCCGCATCTCCCCAAAACAGGTTAGCCTTGAACTGCTTGACCTTCGGGTAAAGCACGAATCGGGAAATCGTGTAATCCTCATCACGAGTATCGCGGGTAATCGGCTGAGGGTAGGGAATGTCTTCCGGGCTGCATAGTGCCAGCACCCGTGGATTGAAATGGTCCTCTCCCCTATGCGTCACCAAGGCAACCTCTCCAGAACTCAAGGCCACAGTGGTCCCAGGTGGGTAGACCCCTAGCTCCACAATCAGTGCCTGACTCAATTTTTTATCATACTTTTTCTTCTTGGATGCGAGAAAGTACCTCATGATCTGACCGGGGTTACCGGACTCTCGATTAGAACGGGGCGTAATCATTGATCCATAACGGTCTGAACCTACCCCCAATCGTTGGACAGAAAACGGGGGGAAATAAGACAATTTCCTGT